>NZ_JBFUHN010000006.1:0-138701 GCF_056402375.1 Variovorax sp. P4_B10
GCCCATCGCCATCACGGTGTAGGCCAGGTTCTTGTCGATGACCTTCTCGGGCTTGTCGTTGCTGCCGGTGACCAGGCCATTGATGCCCGAGGCCATGGTGTCGGTGAAGAAGGTCTGGATGCTGGAGCCACCCAGGGCCATGGTGGAGGCGGCGATCAGGATGAGGGTGGTGCGGCTCGCACTGACCACCAGCCCCATCATCGGCTCGCGCGACTGGCCCGTAAGGATGCGAAAGCCCTGCACCATGATCCAGGCTGTGAACAGCACCAAGACGATCGCGGCGACCGCTGACATCGTGTTGTGCATGAAGTCGTCGCGAAAGGTGTTGATCTTGTCGTCGACCCAAACGTAGATCAGGGCGAAATAGGCCATTTCCATGATGAGGCGCCTTTACTTGATGGCCAGCGCTGCTGCCAGGGCGCCTGTCTGGATGAGCTGGCCTGTACTGGGAAGGCTGCCGCTAATGGCGGTCTGGGTGAGGGCGTTTTGCTGACCCTCGTGGAACCTGATGGCGGACTCGTAGGCCGCCAAACGAGTACGCCAGAAGCCCATTTCGGCTTGCAGCTTTCCGATGGTGCGCAACGCCTCGTTGGTGTTGGCCCACAGGTCGCCCTGGTTCGAGATGGATCTGYGGTTGTCGTCGATCTTCGTGAGATGTTCGCTGTATTGCTGGAAGCGGTTCGCCATCTCGATGCTGTCGTTGAAGGCCTGGACGCGCAACTGGATGAGCTGCTGGCAGATTTGCTGCTTGACCGAAGAAGAGTTGCCCGCGCTGACGGTCGCGATCGTGGTCACGTTCTGGCTGGCGCCGCCAGCTCCTGCGGCAGCGCCCAATGCGCCACCCTTGCTGGGACAGGCCTGCTGCACGTAGCCGGAGGTGTCCGAGATTTTCTGGAGCTGGTTGTTGGGGGTCAGTGTGGCCAAAAAACCCAGATTGGGGACACTGGTCTGGATCTCCTTGAGGAGCTTGGAGGTCGTCTTGTCGACGTTGGCGGCCGTCTCGTTCAGGTCGCCTTCGCCGAGACGGCTTTTGATGTCGTCGAGTTTGTCTTGGGCCTTTGAGTCGCTGACATCGACGTCCGCATGGGCGATCCCGACGAGGACGGTGGCCGCGACGACAAGGAAAGCTGCGCGAACTGCACGTGCTGCACCTCGCAAGGTCTTGCGCGACGGGATTTGAACAGGCTCGGCGCGAGCGGGGGTAGGGCGGCGGATCATGGCGGCTTCCTGGGTGGGTGCTGTTGTTGTGATGCTTACTCGACGCGGCCCCATTGGTTCATGATGGTGTCGGAAATATTGCTGTTGTTTGAGGTGTTGGTGGCGCCCGAGCAGCTGTTCATGTATTGCTTGCGGTACTCGTAGGACTGGTCCGGCCAGAACTTGATAACGGGGTAGTAGGTCCAGATGGCAAGGCCACCGGGGGCCGGTATGTGCCAGTAGGCAATGGCGGAGGAGCAGTTGCCGGGAGGTGTGCCTTGACCGGAGATGCTCGCCATGCAGAGGTACAGGGTGCAGGCGTCTGGAACCTGGGCTTGTGCGGATGTGCTGAGGCTGGCGACCCCGAGCGCGAGGGAAAAGCCGGCCAAATGGATGCGTAGCCTCATTGAAAACCTCCGAAATATTGAAGCGATCGTCGAAAGGGTGTGGGGCCGGCCGGTCATGCAATGAGACGCGGACGCGCCGCGCGCTGGCCGGGCTGTTCGATGGACGCGGAGACACGCTTGCCGCTGCCCTTGCGCTGGTCGTAGAAGTCCTGCAGCCATTGCTCGGGCCGCAGGTCATTCACGGAGATGCCTTCGGCTCTGGTGCTTGCGTCCAGCACGCCATGCAGGATTTCGATGTTGTCGGTGGAGGCGGAAATCACGGCCAGCGCATCGTCCATGCCGCGCAGGTCGAGCTGGCACACCGAAGACATGTGGCCCTGCTTGACGAGAAAGCGGCGCGAGCGCTCGTCGAGGCTGACCACCACCTGGTACTCGGACTCGGTGAGCTTCAGGCCCTCGATGTAGTCCTTGCGGCTGGCGTTGGGGTTGGGCAGCAGGATCATGGTGGCGGTCTGCTCGATGAGCGCGGCCGAAATGTCGCTGCCCAGCGCGTCTTCGGGGCTCTGGGTGGCGAAGATGCCCATGCCGTTCTGTTTGCGGATGGTCTTCTGCTTGTTCTTGGCAAAGTCCTTGAGGGCGCCGCCGCCATCGAGAATTTTCCAGAATTCGTCCATCACGTAGATGAGGCGGCGGCCATCGATCAGGGCATCGAGCCGGTGCAACAGGTAGTTGATGACCGGGACGCGTACCTCGGGGTTGTCGATGACATCGGTGTAATCGAAGCCGATGATGTTGGCTTTTTGCAGGTCGATGGTGTCTTTGGGGTTGTCGAACACCCAGCCCAGCGAGTTGCCCGCGGTCCACTTGCGCATGCGAATGAAGAGGCCGTCGTCGCCCATGTTGGGCAGGCTCTTCTGGAAGTTGGTCATGTTGCGCAGGTGCTCGGGGGTGTCGAGCATGGCTTCGACGGCGCGGAAGATGTCGTCTTCCTCGCGGGAGGTATAGACCGGCTTGGCGGCCAGCACCTTGACGAGGTCGCTCAGGAACTGGACGTTGGCCTCGGTGCGCTCGCAGTGGAAGGGATTGAAGCCGGTAGGCTGGCCGTTTTCCAGCGAGAGGTAGTTGCCGCCGCAGGCGCGCACGAAGATCTCGGCGCCGCGATCCTTGTCGAAGAAGAAGATGGTGGGCGACGGGTCGAGCTTCTGGATCTGGCTGAGCAGGAAGTTGATGAGCGCGGTCTTGCCGGTGCCAGACTTGCCGATGACCATGGTGTTGGCAATGGCCTTTTCGCCCAGGGAGTTCTCGCCCGGCAGCGTGGCGTGAAAGTTGAAGAAGTAAGGCTGGCCGTTGACGGTCTGCAGCGTGGTGACGCACGGGCCCCAGGGGTTGTTGTCGCGCTTGCCACTGGCAAAGTTGTGCAGTGGCGACATGCCCAAAAAGTTGAGCGAGCTGACGTTCGCCAACCGGGTGCGGTATTTCCAGTTGCCGGGAAATTGCGCGTAGAACGCCGCGGTGACGGCCAGGTCTTCCTTGATCGACACGAAGCCCGCGTTGGAGAGCTCGGCACGCGTAGTGGCGATGTGCTGGGAAAGCGTCGCCTGGTCGGGCGCGTAGACGGCGATGGTGAAGTGATACTGGCCCAGCACAAAGTTGCCGGACGAAATCTGGTCCATGGCCTGATCGAGCTCGACGATCTGGCTGACGGCTTTGTCGCCGGACGAAATCATCATGCCCTTGGTGCGCTCGAGCGCCTTGAGCGCGTCGTGCCGCCCCATGGGGCTGAAGGAATGGGTGACGACGTATTCGAAGTCGAGGTACTTGAGCCCGTTGAGGATGCCGGGATGGGTACCGTCGGGGTATTCCTTGACATTGAGGATGGCGCCAAAGTGGTTGACGCCGTTGGGTGTGGTCAGCACGAAGTCACCGGTCTTGGCCGAGAAGCGCTGACGGCTGACGGCCAGGTAGCGGTAGACGGGCGCCTTCAGCACCGGCACGGGCTCGTCGACGCGGTTGAGCAGGTAGCCGAAGAATTCGAGGGTTTCCGAAAAAACGATGCCGTTGGTGGCTTCGTACATGCGAAGGCGCGTGGGCGCGTAGTCCTTGAGCACGGCCTCCATGTTGCCGGCCAGTTCCAGTACCTTGTCGATGGCTTGCTGCTGTTCGGAGGCCAGCCTAGAGACATTGGCGGACTTTTCGACGAAGCGTTTGCCCGAGACCACGGGGCGGTACAGCATCGTCACGTAGAGCTCGTTCTGCATGAGCTTTTGCGCCGAGAGCCCTTTGAAGTAGGCGTCGGACAGCGCTTGGTTGAAGGCTTCCTTGAACCGGCTGCTGTCCTTGACGTGCCGGCGGCGGCGCAGGTCGTGCACCCAGAAGGCCACATTGGTGAAGTCCGGCGCGCGCAGCGTTTGCAGCATGCGATTGAAGGTGTTGTGCCGGTGCTCGAGTTCCCATTCTTCGCGGCCGACGAAGGGCAACCCTTCCAGTCGCCAGGTCAGGAAGTAGTCGCCACCCGTGGTCTTGAGCACGGTAGGAGACACGTGCGTGGACAGCGGGATGAATTCGCTGATGGGCGTGTCAGGGCTGAAGGGGGGCGTGGACATGGCTGTGAAATCCTGGCTTCTTCTAGACGTTGTCCTTGGACTGCCCGCGATATACGTTGGGCGTGAACACCCACATGCCCTCATGCTGTCCGATGTTGCGCGTGCGGACACGGAACTGCAGGCGCAACCCGAGCAACCGAAAAATCATCTCGTCGCGCTTGGCCATCATGCGCATGACGAAAATGACCGGCGGGATCAGCAGCAAATAGAACAGGTTGAAGTACATGGCCAGCAACATGCATCCGCCCGCGCCCACGAAAAAGGGCACGTAGGGCACGCCCATGAACATGGGCGGGCGGGTGCAGCCGCGGAACATCGCGTTTTTATGCATGGTGGGCCAGCGACTGCACAACGCTGGCGAGTTGGGTCAAGGGATCGACCGCGATGCTGGCCGAGCAGCTGGTGCCGCCGCCGACGGTGGAGCTGCCGCCAAGAAACAGTTTGGCGATCTGGGTGGCCGCGCCGATCAGCAGGGCACCAATGAAGACTGGAGCAACGTCGCTGATGCGCTTGTGGGCGAACGCAATCTGGTAGCCCGAGAAGATGATGGCGACGGTGACAACCACGATGGACACGGCGTTGAGCACGCCGACGATGGTTTTGACAAAACCGCAGGCGGTTTCCCCGAGCCCCCCGTCTGCCGACCCCTGAGCCATGGCTAGGCAAGGCAGGACGATCAGCGCGGCAATGGCGAGATTGCGAAGCGTGCGCGCGTGCGTGCTGCTAGCGAACGATGGAGCGGCGGTGTTGTTGTGTGGGCGGTGCATGGTGAGTTCCTCTCTGGTTGATAAAAGTGAAGGGCCGGGTCAGAAAACGAACGCGCCGTCGCCGGCAGGGCGGTCGGTCGGAGCGGCCTGTGCTGCTGCGGCTGGCACGTTGCCCGCGGCTGGATAGCGAACCTGGGGCACGAAGACATCAGGGGCGGCGCCCGCCGCCGCAGCAACTGGCGGGACAACGGGCGCGGCAGTGATTGCAGGCGCGGTAACTGGTTGCGTGGAAGCACCCAGCGGAACCACGCGCATCGAGATGCGCGATGCCGCGTTTGTGGATTGCACTGCCGCGGCGGATGGGGCCCCGGCCGGTGCTTGTGCGAGGGTGACGCCGCGACCGATCGAGTCGTAGATTTTCTGCACGTAGCCGCTGCGAAACCCGCTCACAAAGTTGCCGGAGTAGTAGCAGCTGAAGGCCTTGCCCCAGTCGCCGCCGCCGCGGGCATAACAGTTGGCCAGGATGCTGGCACCGGCGGCCAGATTGGCGCAAAGATCGAAGGCTTTTTCGTGGGTGTCAAACCCGTACTTGCGAAAGTTGACCTGATTGACTTGCGCTGCGCCAAGCGAATAGTTGTAGCCCTTGGACTTGAGCATTTGCGCCGTGGCCACCGCTTCTTCAAGCGTTTTGGGCTGCCGCACGAGCTGGCCTCCGACGACGCCGATGGCGAACGGATTGGCGCCGGACTCGACGTGCACGACGTGTCGCATGACCTGCGCCGGAACGGCGAGGTTGGGGCAAGCGATGGCTTCCATTCCCGGGAACACGGTGTTTGCTCCTTCGGCCTCAGGAGGCGCCTGACGGCGCCAGGCGACCGGGGTCGAAGTCGATGCCCGTGATGTACCGCCGCCCCGCATGGGCCTTGATGTGCACGATGATGTCGATGGTCATCGTGAGCAGGCGCTTGATGGTGGCAAATTCGAGCCCGGCGCCTTCGCTTGAGGCCTTGACCATGAGCGCCAGTTGGTCCCAGGTTTGCTCGGTGCTGCCCGAGTGGCAGCTCGTGATGGAGCCTGGGTGGCCCGAGGCGCAGTTGCGGATGAAATAGAACGCCTCGTCGCCGCGCAATTCGGCCAGGATGATCCGGTCGGGCTTCATGCGCAGGCATGCTTCCATGCAATTCTTGGCGCTGATGTTGGCGGTGCTCTGGCCTCCCTTGGAGTAGAGCAGGTGCACCACGTTGGGCTGCTCGATGAAGAGTTCGCGCGCGTCTTCGATGGTGACGAGGCGCTCATCGGGCGGGATGTGGTGGACGAGCGACTTCATGAAGGTGGTCTTGCCGCTGCCGGTAGCACCCGAGACCACGATGTTTTTCTTGTGGAGGACGGCTTGCTTGAAAAAGTCCGCGTAGCGCCCTGCGGCGCGCAATTCGAGCAGTTCCCTGTCGTGCGCGTTAAGGCCTGATGTTTCCTCGAGCAGCTTGTCGAAAAATCCGTCCTCGTGGTACTGGCCCAGGGTGCGGGTTTGCCTGGACGGGAGCCGGATGGTGATGGACACCTGGCTCGCTTCGACGGCCGGGGGAATAACGAACTGGGCGCGCTGGCCGGTGGGAAAAGTCAGCGAGACGACCGGGTTGACGTCGGTGATGCGCTGGCCCGTGTTGCTTTCGTTGACCACGGTGGTGCAGAACTGCAGCGCACGCGCGGCGGTGAGGCCTGGCACCTCGACGCGCTGCCAGCCGGAACGGTTTTCGAGGTAAATCTCGCCGGGCCGGTTGATGCAAATTTCGGTGACATCGGGCGCGTGCATGAAGTCCCGGATGCCCAGCACCTGGTACTGGTAATCCAGAAAATCGTTCGAGACGGCGGCAACGAGTTCTTCGGTCATGTCAAGCTATGCCGTGTCAGAAGTTCGCCACCACAGCGCTGAAGTCGACATCCTTTGCGACGTAGACGTTGACGACGGTGCCCTGGTTGATGGTGACCGTGTCGGGCCGGTTGGCGTTGCGGCGCACGGCCTGGCCGGCCAAGCTCTGCAACGTCTGCGCCGTGGTGCTCTCATAAGGCGACTGGACGGCGAGCCCGCCCGCTGCAACGGTGGTCGACTGCGGGCCGTGCTTTGCCAGTTCATATTTGAAGGCGTCGGCGAACATGCTGATCAGCAGGGCCGAGGTGATGCGCTGGGCCCAGTGCTGATCGAGGTAGCCCGGATGACCCGATCCACCGAGGTTGTCGACGCCGGGACTGGCCATGTTCACATCGATCCCGTTCGGGGTGACGATGCGATCCCAGATGACGGCGATGCGATCACCATTGGGTTCGGTGTCGTACTTTCCAAGTACCTTGGAGCCCTTCGGCAGCAACAGGCGCTTGCCGGTGACGGAGTAGACCGGCTCGGTCACGACGCAGGACGTGAAGCCCGGAATGTCGCTGACGATATGCGTCTCCAGCACGCAGCGGATGTAGGTGCCGCGCAGCATCAGCACATTCGGATGGATAAGGGCTTGTGCGCTCGACACGGCCGACAGTGGCTTCATGCGGTAGGCGCTGTTCGGCGCGATGCCCTGGTCGCCGCCCGCGCCGGGCAGGCCGGGGATGCCGCCCATGCCGCCCGTCATGCCGGGATATTGACTTTGCCCAGGCTGGCCACCATCAGCGGGACCCACTGCAATCGTCCCCGCGCTCGATGCCATGCGGCGCTCCATGAGCGTCGGACCCTTCGGACCTTGCGGGCCTTGCGGTGCGGGCGGAATCGGCGGCAGCGATGGCTGGGCCAGAGGGATGGGTGGGGTTGGCGGCGTGGCAACCCGTGGCGGGGGCGGCGGTGCCGGCAGTTGGGGGGCCGCGGGGACCGTAACCACTTCTTCCTTGGCCTTTTGTGGCTTGTCGGGGCGCAGTACGTTGCCGATCAGCCAGATGGCAGCCAACCCGAGCAGAAGCACGATACCCGCCAGGAAGCTCAGCGCGCGGCGATTCATGCGTTGCATCTCGCTGGATTTGAGCTCAGGCGCGTGCGCGTCGAGATTGGGTGCAGCAGGCGCTCCCATGCCCTCGAATTGCCTCGAATAGGGATTGGCTTGTGCAGGCTGGCTATTGCCGTCCGTGGGATCTCGCCGGTCATGATCGGGCACGGCGTCTCCTGTTTGGGAAGGAGGATGTTGGTTCACTGGACGGTGTTCCTGCGAAGACCCACGACGTTGTCGCCGTGGCGGATGACCAGGTAGGGATAGGTCCCGTGGACAATGAGGGTGCTGCCTTCGACGGTGGTGTTCACCACGGAGTCCTCGTCGCGCTCCTTCTGGCGCATGTAGACGGTCGGGAAGTTGCCCGTGGGGAACTGCTTGAGGTCGCTCATCTTGATGTAGGTGAAGCGGCTGTCGTCGTAGACATTGATCGGAACCAGCCAGGCTGCGGCGGCGCTGCTGGTGGCAAAGTCGTACTCGAAGTTGTAGCTCCGGTCCTTGAGCAGCGCCGTGTTGAGCGCGGGCGCCTCGGCGACGCTTTTGGCTTGCTTGCCGAAAGTCA
Organism: Variovorax sp. P4_B10; assembly: GCF_056402375.1. NCBI lineage: Bacteria > Pseudomonadati > Pseudomonadota > Betaproteobacteria > Burkholderiales > Comamonadaceae > Variovorax > Variovorax sp. P4_B10. The sequence goes on from NZ_JBFUHN010000006.1 coordinate 8,380, forward strand.
TGTCGGCGGGGTAGGTGAACTTGATCCGGTATTGGACGCCCGCATTGCGCGCCTGCTCCAGGGTTCGCCAGTCCGTGGCCACGACCTTGAGTTCGAAGATGTACGAATTGATCGCGGTGCGGATCATCATGTTCGTGTCCACATCGACGTTCTTCGGCTTCAGGTAGAAGACGTTGTCGCGACGACTGAGGTCCCAGCCACTGCTGAAGCCGGTGCTGTAGTCGAGGATCTTTTCTTCGGGACTCAACTCGATCTGGGTGCTGATGCCCAAGCCGACACGCACCGGGTAGATGCGATCGGGCTGGTACTCGTACATCTGGACAGTTTGCGCAAAGGCGCAAGGCATGGCGCTGACGACGACTGCGCACGCTGCGGCCATCAGCGCCCGTCGGCGGCGGTTGGACTGTTGTGTTTTCATCGGCGGCGCGTTCCCTGATTGGCACCTGTCGGCGCGACGGTGGCAGCTGGCGCGGGGGCGCCTGGTACCCCAAAACTGGGTGGAGGAGGAGTGGTTGGCATCACGGGTTGCGCAGGCGGAGCCACCGCTTGGGCACTGCCTACCGCGCCAGCACGGGCATCGGTGCCCGGCGGGAGCGCCGCGCCTTGCATCGCGGGCATGCTTTCGGCGGGCTTGAGATTGCTTGGGACTTCTTCGGGCGGTGATGAGGCGTAGTCGGTATCCACGCGATAGTCGGTAACCTGGAAGCCGAGTGGATTTTCGATCCGCTGCTGCTCGTCCATCGTGAGGTTCGACTTGTAGGTGAACGCCATCGTCACGATCTTGCTGTCCAGAGGCGCCGAGGAGCCGTTCTGCTTGTTGTAGATGCTGCGCTGGAAGCGCACTGTCGCGCCCTTGGGAATTTCGCCGCCTCCGCCACCGATCAGGGTGATGCTCAGGATGCGGACCCGGATGGCTTTGTCCTTGCCGTAAATGGTGTACGGGTTGATGGGATTTCCCGACGAATACAAGTTGGTGTAGCCGCCGGAGACGTTGCCCGACGACATGGTCAGTACCGTGGTCCAGTCGCGCAAATTGGTAATCGCCAGGTCGTAGGATTCGCGGGCCAGCACGAAGTGGGCAACGTTGCTGCGATTGATCGCTTCGCTCGTGGTGATGCGCTGCAAGGCCGCGTCGTCGGTCAGGCGTGCGGCGGTGCTGGTGCCCGTGTACGCATCTGCGATGACCAGATACGGCACTTTCTCCTTGAGCGGCAGCACGTAGAAGTAGCCACCCAGCAGCACCAGCGACATGACCACGGCAGAGCTCGCAACCCACCAGGCGCGCCGCTCGCTGCGTCGCGCGATGTCCGCAACAGTGAGCTCGAAGTTGATCGATTGAGCGATGGCTTCGTCGATCTTCGACGACGACGCGTTGTTCTTGAACATCAGCGCGGCCCGGGTGTGGCTGGCGCAGCGGCGCTTGTGGCCTGAACCAGGATTTGCTTGCCGTCCGCCGAAATGGACACACCCTGCGGCGAGTAGATGGCGCTCAGCTCACCCATGGCGGACTGGAGGTCGTTGGTGCGAACCTTCGCTACAGGTTGGTGGAGGGTGAAGTCGGAACCTATTTGATAGGACAACTGCAGTCCGTTGTCCGACGCCCAGCGCTTCAGCATGGTCCTGAGCGTCGCGTCCATGGGCGAAGCGTAGAACGTATAGGCGGGCGAGAGCGGGATCTCGGTAGGCGCACTCTGGAACCGGTTCACCGGCGCCCAGGAGCCACCATACTCTTTGGGTGCAGGCGCACCGCACCCGATGAGCGTGACGGCCAGAATGGACAAGGCCGTACCCGCCGAAAGGCGGCTTGTAGCGCGCACACGAGCGCCCCACGCAATAGCTTGCGTTTGGTGAAACACTGCGACTCCCTGAAGTCTTTTTTATGTCCGGCTATCTTAGGTAGATGAGGCGGCCGTGACAGCACAGCGCCGTGCAGGAGTGCACGGATCGGCGGGTTTTAGTGCCACATATCGTTGAGGCGGCGAAACGCTGGCTTGTCCGCGGAGAGGGGGGTCCTCGTCCTCGTGGATTCGGCCGGGTTGAGACCTTGGAGCAGGGGCGCAAATCGTCGACGTCTGGCGGGCAGTGATGGCCCACTGAGACCAGGGATGAGTCCGTTTCAATGATAATAGTTCTCATTGCTGAGATGAACGAGTTCCAACCCGCATGACCATCCCTCTTTCCGTGGCCGCTACCCCTGTCTCTATCCGTCTGGACGAATTACCCAACCATCAGTGGGCGACGGTATTGGACGTCGTGCGGTCGGCCGACGCCGAGGGGCAAGAGTTGGCACTGCGCCTGACCGAGATCGGCTTCGTGCCGGGCGAAGCCGTGCGCATCGTGGCCAGCGGCCTGCCGGGGCGCGAGCCCCTGGCGGTGCGGCTGGGCCACACCACTTTTGCATTGCGCCGCCACGAGGCCGCGCTGATTCACGTGGCACCGGGCGTGCCGGAAGGCGCACGCCATGGTTGAAACCGTCATCCAGGGGCCGGGGCGCCTCGCGGCGACCGCACAGCCGGGGCGCATTGCGCTGCTGGGCAATCCCAACTGCGGCAAGACGGCGCTCTTCAACCTGCTCACCGGCAGCCGCCAGAAGGTGGCCAACTACGCCGGCGTGACGGTCGAGCGCAAGGAAGGCCTGCTGCGCACCGCATCGGGCCGCCGCGTGTTCGTGCTCGACCTGCCGGGCGCTTACAGCCTCAACGCGCTCAGCGCGGACGAAGCCGTGACGCGCGACGTGGTCACGGGCAAGAGCAGCGAGCCGTTGCCCGACCTGCTGGTGTGCGTGACCGACGCCACCAATCTGCGGCTCAACCTGCGGCTCGTGCTCGAGGCCAAGCGCCTCGGCCTGCCGATGGTGGTGGCGCTCAACATGACCGACATGGCAAAGAAGCAGGGCATCGCGGTCGACACCGCCGTGCTCTCGCGCGAGCTGGGCGTGCCGGTGATCGAAACCGTCGGCGTCCACACCGGTGGCGCGAAGGGTTTGCTCGAGGCGCTCGACACGCCCGTGGCCTCGGCCGCGCCGCAGCCCTGGCAGGCGCCCGGCCTCGACGACGTGCTCGCCACGCAGCGTGAAGTGCGCCGCATCCTCGGCATCGCCGTGCGCGAGCCGGTCGGCAGCCTGGTCACCAGCGACCGCATCGACCGCGTGGTGATGCACCCGGTGTGGGGCATGCTGGTGCTCGCGGTCACGATGTTCCTGATGTTCCAGGCGGTGTTCAGCTGGGCCAACGTGCCGATGGACGCCATCAAGGCCGGCACCGAGGGCCTCGGCACCCTGCTCAAGGCCCACATGCCCGAAGGCATGCTGCAGAGCCTGCTGGTCGACGGCGTCATTGCCGGCGTGGGCGGTGTGATCGTGTTCCTGCCGCAGATCCTGATCCTGTTCCTGTTCATCCTCGCGCTCGAAGATTCGGGCTACCTGCCGCGCGCCGCATTCCTGCTCGACCGCGTGATGGGCACCGTGGGGCTTTCGGGCCGCTCCTTCATTCCGCTGCTGTCGAGCTTTGCCTGCGCCATTCCCGGCGTGATGGCCACGCGCACCATCAGCAACTGGCGCGACCGCATCACCACCATCATGATCGCGCCGCTGATGACCTGCTCGGCGCGCCTGCCGGTCTACGCGCTGCTGATTGCGGCCTTCATTCCGGCGCGCACCGTGGGCGGCGTGTTCAACCTGCAGGGGGTGGTGCTGTTCGCTCTGTACGTCTTCGGCATCGTCTCGGCGATGGCGGTGGCCTGGGTGATGAAGCGCTTCCGCGACAACCAGCAGCATTCGCCGCTGATGATGGAGCTGCCGGCGTACCGCTGGCCCAGTCTTCGCAACCTTGCTGTGGGTTTGTATGAACGAGCCTGGATCTTCCTCCAGCGCGTGGGCACGATCATCCTCACGCTCACCATCCTGTTGTGGTTCCTGTCGACCTTTCCGTCGCCGCCCGAAGGCGCCACGGGGCCGGCCATCCAGTACAGCCTGGCCGGCATGATCGGTCGCGGGCTCGAGCACATCTTCGCGCCCATCGGCTTCAACTGGCAGATTTCGATCGCGCTGGTGCCGGGCATGGCGGCGCGCGAGGTGGCGGTGGGTGCGCTGGGCACGGTCTACGCGCTTTCGGCCACCGGCGACGACGTGGCGGGCGCGCTCGAACCGCTGATCGCCGGCACCTGGTCGCTGGCCACGGCGCTGTCGCTGCTGGTCTGGTACGTGTTTGCGCCGCAATGCATCTCGACGCTCGCAGCCGTCAAGCGCGAAACCGGGTCGTGGAAGTATGTGTGGATCATGGCGGGCTACCTGTTCGCGCTCGCTTATGCGGCATGCTTCATCACCTACCGCGTTGCAGTAGCGCTCGGAGCAGGTTAAAACCTGCAATGAAAGGTTCGAAGAAGAAATGGCACAGCAACTGATCGTCGGATTGATCGTCGCGGCGGCCGCGTTCTACGCGGTCTGGCGCTGGATGCCCGCGGGCTGGCGGCGCAGCGCGGCGCACAAGCTCGCAGCCGGCACGCAGCGTGCCGGCCTGGTCGACCAGGAACGCGCCGACCAGCTGGCGGCCTCGCTCGCCAAGACTTCGGGCTGCGGCTCCTGCGACACCTGCGGCAGCTGCGCGCCCAAGACCCCCGCCACCACGGACGCCGGCAAGGCCTTCTCGAACAGCCACTGAGACCGATGCCCACGCACATCCTCGTCGCCGGGGGCGGCATCGGGGGGCTGGCCACGGCGCTGGCGCTTTCGCGAGGCCGGCACCGGGCCGATGTCTTCGAGCGGGCGGCCGTCTTCGGCGAGATCGGTGCCGGTGTGCAACTCGGCCCCAACGTCACGCGGCGCCTCCAGCAGCTGGACCTGGGCCGGGGCCTGGCAGCCATCGCGGCGCGCCCCGATGCGCTGGTGGTCCAGAGCGCCGGCAACGGTGCCGTGCTGGCCCGCCTGCCATTGGGCGACGCCATGCAGCAGCGCTACGGCGCGCCTTATTTCTGCGTGCATCGCGCCGACCTGCACACGTTGCTGCTCGACGCGGTGCGCGCCCGCGGCACCGGCGCGCTGGTCACCGCCGCCCACATCGAACAGGTCGAGACCAGCGACGACCTCGTGTGCGTGTCGAGCACCGACGCGCGCGCCTGGGAGGGCGATGCGCTCGTGGGGGCCGATGGTCTCTGGAGCATGGTGCGGCAGCAGCTGGATTGCGCGTCCGCCGACCAGCCGCCGCGCATCACCGGCCACACGGCCTGGCGTGCGTTGGTGCAGCAATCGGCACTGCCCGCGGCATTGCGGCGCAGGCAGGTCGATGTCTGGCTCGGCCCGCGCCTGCACGCGGTGGCCTACCCGGTGCGCGGCGGCGACTGGCTCAACGTGGTGGTGATCGCCGAGTCCGCTCCGGCCGGCGACGCGCGCGACTGGGACCAGGCCAGCAGCATTGCCGCGCTGAAGCAGGCCATGGGACGCAGCTGTGCCGGCCTGCAGGCGCTGCTCGACGCCATGCCCGGCTGGCGCGCCTGGACGCTCAGCGACCGCGCACCGCTGACCTCCGCGGCCGACATGGCCCATGAACGCGTTGCGCTCGTGGGCGACGCGGCGCACCCGATGGTGCCGTATCTCGCCCAAGGCGCGGGCATGGCCATCGAAGATGCGGTGGCGCTGGCCGACGCGCTGGGCGATGGCAGTGCCGTCGATGTGCCCGCTGCCTTTGCCCGCTACGCCGAGGCACGCTGGGCGCGCAACGCGCAGGTGCAGGCACGGGCGAGGCGCAACGGCGAGATCTTCCACGCAACCGGTGCCGTGCGCCTCGGCCGGGACATGGCGATGCGCATGCTGGGCACGCGGCTGCTCGATCAGCCCTGGCTGTACGGCGGTTGAGCGGGGGGCGGCGGCCCCTCAGAGCCGGAAGGCCTGCAGGTGCTCGATGCGCTCGGCCAGCCCTTCCTGCCCCAGATAGTGACCGTGCTTGCCGTCGCGCATCTTCGCGAGCGTGGTCTCGAGTTCGAGCAGCATGGCATCGCGATCCGCGACGAAGGCGGGCGGTACGTCGATGCCGGCCTGCGTGCATGCATCGGCGATCAGGTGCGCGCTCGCAGGGGCGCCGCAGGCCGCGCACTTGACGATGGCCGCCACGTTGGGCTCGGCGCCGTTGGCCAGCAGTGCGCTGGTGAGTTCGGGCGAGATCTGTCCGTCGATGTTGCGCAGGACATCAGTCGCCACCGGCGCGCCTGCGCGCACCAGCGCCGCAGCCGCCGCGAAAGCATCGTGGCCCACCGCGACGTCGGTTGCAAGGGCGCTGCCTTGCTGCGGCCCGTCGAAGCTCACGCCAGCAGCGGCGAGTTCGACGACGAGCGCCGCGTCGTCGGTCGCGATCGCATGGCGCAGCGCCGCGCGCGCGAGCGCCGGCTGGTGGCGCAGCGTGCCGTCGGCCAGCGGCGTGCGCCAGTCGACCACGGCGCGGCCATAGAAAGCGACCAGCTTGTCCATCAGGTCGAGGTCCAGCCCGTGGTCCTGGTGCCGGTTGTCGAGGTATTCGAGCAGCGTCTGCCCCGAGAAATAGTCGCTCGTCGGTGCCAGCGGGTCTTCTTCGAGGTGCAGCGCGGCAAAGGCGCCATACAGGTCGGGCGCGATGGTGCTCAGGCCGTCTTCGTGCAGGGCGTGGGTCCATGCAGGCGGCAGGCCCTGCTTCCATGCGACGATCTGGCCGTGCGCCGGACCGGGCTCGACCACGGCGTAGATGCGGTCGCGGTACTCGAAGCCGCCGAAGGGCAGGTGCGAAAGCTTGCCGCTCCAGGGCGCGCCGCCCTCGGCGGCGGCCTCCTCGGCCTGTTCCTGCTCGTGCTCGATCCAGCCTTTCAGGTCGCGGTAGCCGTCGCTGCCGTCCCAGAACAGTTCGGACCAGCTGATGCCTTCGATGTTGCCGTTCATCTCGAGCGTCAGGTCGTAGTCGAGGCGGCCGCCCGCCGTCTGCTGCCACAGCGCGACCAGCGCCTCGGGCAGGGGGCCCTCGCACAGCGCCTGCACGGCGGCGATCTGCTGCACGGGCATCGGCGGCTGCGCGTCGAAGATCACGCGGTTGGCGAACAGCACGACGCCATGTTCGCGCAGGGTGGAGAGGTCGTCGGCAGTGAACCGGATGTCATTCATGGCAGGGTCTCCGTTGTTCTCAAAAATGTAGCGCTTTGTGCAGGCAGGGCAATCCGTGCCACCCCAGCTTCATGAGGGCGTTTGCGCGGGGCCCGGCCACTCGATCCGATCGAAGAGGCGCAGGAGCCTCGCCTTGCGCGCCGGATTGAACTGACCCATCCAGGCGATGCGGCCCAGCAGGTGCCCGCGGAAGTCGGCAACCTTCTCGCGGTTTTGGCCTGCAGGGCCCAGTGTCGCGCAGCGATGCAGCACGGCCTTCAGCCGGTCGAAGTCCTCGCGCGGCGCGTTCGCCTTCTCATTGACCACCACGCCGGTCACGCGCTGCTGACGGTGCTGCGGCATGCAGCGCACCTTGCGCGGGTGCAGTTCGAAGCCCTCGTCGGCCGCGATGCCATCGACCCAGGCGCGCAGCGCGGTGAACCGGGTGCGCAGCGAGGCCGGTCCGGAGAACACCAGGTCGTCGGCGTAGCGCGTACAGGTGGCGCCGAAGACCCACGCCAGCCCCTCGAGCCGCAGGTCGAGCCGGAACGCGCAAAGGTTGGCCAGCGCGGGGGAGCAGGGCGAGCCCTGCGGCAGATGCGGCGCGGCCAGGCGCTTGGCGCCCATCCAGTCGAGCCCGCCGTCGTCGCGCAGGCGCTCGATCACGGCCGGGCTGGTGCGATGCGTGCACAACGCGGTGAGCGCGCGCGCCACGCCTTCGGGATAGCCCAGCGTGCGCCACAGCGCATGCACGCGGGATGCGCGAACGCTGGGAAAGAAGTCGCGCAGGTCGAAGCCGATCACCACCGCCTTGCCGGCATGCGCGGCCGCATGGCTCGCGACCGAGCGGTCTTGCACGAAGCCATGGGCAGCCTCGTGCACGGGCACGTGCTGCAGCAGGCCGTCGAGGATGCGGCGCTGCACGCGCTTCAGGTCGGCCTTGGGAATCTCGAGCAGGCGCAGGCCGCCGAGGCGCTTGGGCTGCAGCTGATAGCGGTAGTGCGATGCGGGGCGTGCGCCCGATGCATCGGGTTCGCGAAAGCCCTGCGATGCGGCGGTAAGCCAGGCCAGGCGGTCCGGCTCGAGTTCCAGCCATTGCGCGAGGTCGGCCTGCGTGGGCAGGTCCGGCAACGCGCAGTCGTCGAGGCCCATCGGGCGCGGCAGCATGTCGGCCGGCCGCAGGATGAGCCGTCGCACACGGGGCGGCTCGTCCTGCTCGAAGGCGAGGTCCAGCGCGGGCATGTCGTGAATCGCCTTCGCCAGCGCGGGCAGGTCGGTGCGCTGCCATGTGGCGAGCGACCGCTTGCCGAGCGCTTCCGAAAGAAGCGTCAGCCACGGCGGATTGGCACCCAGCGCCGCTTCGGCCCGTGCACGCAGGGCGCGCGGCGCAGTGCCGCGGGGCTGCCTCGCATCGGCCAGCAGGGCGCGCGCGAGGCTGCGTGCAATCCATTCCCTGTAGCTCGGTTCGCGCATCCTGAAGGTGATGAAGTGGAACGCAGGTGGCAACCGGCCCTTCAACCAGCCGGTGATGCGCCAGCAGTGCTGCGCGACAGCGCAGTCCCGCTCACGCGCCGGAACGGGTAGCCATCCATCCGCCGCGGGGTTACCCCGCAGCACAAGGCGGAACGACGAATCGCCTGCCTTGTCGAGTCTTGAAGAGCCGGTGCCGCGGCGATTGTTGCACGCGGCGTGCCGGTCAGAGGTCGGTGCGCAGCTTCCAGATCTCGGGGAACAGCACCACGTCGAGCATCTTGCGCAGGTAGCTCACGCCGCCCGTGCCGCCGGTGCCGCGCTTGAAGCCGATCACGCGCTCGACCGTGGTCACATGGCGGAAGCGCCAGAGACGGAAGGCGTCTTCGAGGTCGGTGAGCTTCTCGCCGAGCTGGTACAGGTCCCAGTGATCGTGCGGGTTGCGGTAGACGGTGAGCCACGCCGCCTCGACGCCGTCGCTGGATTCGTAGGGCTGCGTCCAGTCGCGCTCCAGCCGGTCGGCGGGCACCGGCAGGCCGTGGCGCGCCAGCAGGCGCAGCGATTCGTCGTACAGCGAGGGCGCGCGGTACGCCGCCTCGACCTGCGCGAGCAGGTCGGCCCGGTGCGCATGGGGCTTGAGCATCGCGGCGTTCTTGTTGCCGAGCGCGAACTCGATGCAGCGGTACTGCGCGCTCTGGAAGCCGCTGGAGTTGGCGAGGTAGGGGCGCATCGCCGTGTACTCGGGCGGCGTCATGGTCGAGAGCACGGTCCATGCGCTCACCAGCTGCTCCATGATGCGGCTCACGCGCGCCAGCATCTTGAAGGCGTCGGCCAGCTTCTCGCCGGCGATGCAGGTGGTGGCGGCACGCAGTTCGTGCAGCATGAGCTTCATCCAGAGTTCGCTGGTCTGGTGCTGCACGATGAACAGCATCTCGTCGTGCGCGGGCGACAGCGGATGCTGGGCATTGAGGATCTCGTCGAGATGCAGGTAGTCGCCGTAGCTCATCGACGCGCTGAAATCCAGCTGCGCCTTTTCTTCGTGGACGATTTTTTCGGTGGTCATGTGACTGCGTTCTTGCGGTTGAACTCGGCGCGTCGCCACTCGCCCGTTTCGAGCACCTGCACGAGGTGTTCGACGGAATTCCACACGTCCTCGAAACCGAGGTACAGCGGCGTGAAGCCGAAGCGCAGGATGTCGGGCATCTGCGAGTCGCCGGCACGGTAGTCGCCGATCACGCCGCGCGCGATCAGCGCCTGCACGATGGCGTAGGCGCCTTCGTCCCGACTCAGGCACACCTGCGAGCCGCGCTGCGCGTGCTCGCGCGGTGTGACCAGCGACAGGCCCTGGCCTGCGCAGCGCTCTTCAACGAGCTTGACGAAGAGGTCGGTGAGCGCGAGCGATTTGGTGCGCAGCGCGGCCATGGCGCCCTGTTCGCGGTTGAAGGACTCGGCTGCGAGCACGGTGTCGAGGCCGCATTCCAGCCCCGCCAGCGCGATGATCGGTTGCGTGCCGCAGAGATAGCGGCCCACGCCCGGCGCGGGCCGGTAGTGCGGCGTGAACTCGAAGGGCGCCGCGTGGCCCCACCAGCCCGACAGCGGCTGCTCGAACTGGCCCGCATGCCTGGTGTTCACCCATGCGAAGGCGGGCGCGCCCGGGCCGCCGTTCAGGTACTTGTAGCCGCAGCCGATCGCGTAGTCGGCATTGCTGTCGTTGAGCGCGACCGGAACGGCGCCCGCGCTGTGCGCGAGGTCCCACACCGCAAGTGCGCCGGCGGCATGCGCGGCGGCGGTGATGGCCTTCATGTCGTGCATGGCACCGGTGCGGTAGTTGACGTGGGTGAGCATCAGCACGGCCACTTCGTCGGTCAGCACCGAATCCGGACCTTGCAGCTCGCTCGCATCGATCAGCTTGAGCGTGAAGCCGCGCTCGCGGCACAGCGATTCGGCGATGTAGAGGTCGGTCGGGAAGTTGCTGCGCTCGCTGACCACCAGCTTGCGCCCGCTGTCCTTTTGCTGCGAGAGCGCCGCGAACAGCACCTTGTAGAGGTTGACCGAGGTGCTGTCGGTGCACACCACTTCGCCGGGCGCCGCGCCGATCAGCCGGGCCACCTTGTCGCCCAGGCGCTGCGGCAGGTCGAACCAGCTCGCGGTGTTCCACGAGCGGATCAGGCCTTCGCCCCATTCCTTCGCCACCACTTCGGCGATGCGCGCGGGGGCCGTCTTGGGCAGCACGCCGAGCGAGTTGCCGTCGAGGTAGATCACGCCCTCGGGCAGGGTGAATTGGTCGCGCAAGGGGCGCAGCGGGTCCAGCACGTCGAGCGCGCGGCAATCGGCAAGGGTCGTCATGGTTTCAGGTCTTCAGCGGGGGAAGTTCGCGCAGCACGGCGCGAACGGGGGAGGCATCGGCGCTGACCAGCTTGAGCGGCAGGGCGATGAGTTCGTAGTCGCCCTCGGGCACGTCGTCGAGCACGAGGTTCTCGAGCACGCGCAGGTCGAGGCGGCGGATGCGTTGGTGGCTTTCCAGCGTCTTGCTGTCGGCCGGGTCGATGCTGGCGGTGTCGATGCCGATCAACTTCACGCCCATGGCCGCGAGCCGCTCGACGGTGGCGGGCGCGTAGGCCGCGAGCTGCGGGTCCCAGTGGCCGACGGGCATGGTGGTGTAGGTGCGCACCAGCACGCGCGGCGGCAGCTGGCTGTCGACGGCGTGGGCGATGTGCTCCCACTCGATCAGCGGCCCCTTGGCGATGGCGTGGATCACCCGGCAGGGGCCGAGGAAGGGCGTGAGGTCCACGAGGCCGATGGTCTGGCCTTCGGGGTCGTAGTGCAGGGGCGCATCGGCATGCGCGCCGACGTGCGGCGAGAGCTTGATCTCGCTGACGTTGACCGGGCACTCCGGCGAAATGGTCGCGGCCCAGCGCTGCTGGTAGGGCGTGTCGCCGGGGAACACCGGCGCGCCTTCATGCACCGGGGGCGAGATGTCCCAGATGCGGAGTTGAGATTGCAGAGAATGCATGGCGCGAAGTTAGCGCCGGGCGAGGGGTCGTGGTGTCGGTTATTTCCAACACGCAGCGTGACGAGATGATGCGGTTCAGGAAGAAGACAGCGCGGGCAGCCCGTGCCGGGCGCGTGCCCGCTCGCAGGCGTCGCTGCCCGATTGCAGGTCGTGGCAGGGGTTCGGCCGCCATTCGTAGATGCCGCAGGCCACCGACTGGCCGATCTTGCCGGTGAGCGCTGCGCAGCGCATGGGCGTGTGGTCGGTGCCGCGCATGCGGCAGAGGGCGTCGTTCACGTCCACCGCGAGGCCGGACGGCACCCTGCCGCCGTTGTCGTCGAGCTCGTGCACGCTGAAGTCGACGCGGTAGCTGGCGCAGCAGGCGCCGCATTGCTGGCAATGGGACACGTGGCCGCGCCTTCTTCAGCTGCTCAGAGCTTGCCGAGCAGCAGGAACTCCATCAGGGCCTTCTGGGCATGGAGCCGGTTCTCGGCTTCATCCCACACCACCGACTGCGGGCCGTCGATGACTTCGGCCTGCACTTCCTCGCCGCGGTGCGCGGGCAGGCAGTGCATGAAGAGGGCGTCGGGCTGGGCGATGCGCATCATGTCTTCGTCGACGCACCAGTCGGCAAAGGCCTTGCGGCGGGCCTCGTTCTCGGCTTCGTAGCCCATGCTGGTCCAGACGTCGGTGGTGACGAGGTCGGCGCCGCGGCAGGCTTCCATCGGGTCCTGGAAGACCTGGTAGCTGTCGGCCGAGCGCAGGCCCGCCACCGACTGGTCCACCTCGTAGCCGCTGGGCGTGCTCACATGCACCTTGAAGCCGAGGATCTCGCTGGCCTGCAGCCAGGTGTTGGCCATGTTGTTGCCGTCGCCCACCCAGGCCACGGTCTTGCCCTTGAGGCAGGAAAGTGCGTCGCCTCCGGCGTCGCGTGAGCCGCGGTGCTCGATGTAGGTGAAGATGTCCGCGAGGATCTGGCAGGGGTGGAATTCGTTGGTCAGGCCGTTGATCACGGGCACGCGCGAGTGCGCGGCGAAGGCGTCGATCTTGGTCTGCTCGTAGGTGCGGATCATCACGATGTCGACCATGCGGCTGATGACCTTCGCGCTGTCCTCGATGGGCTCGGCGCGGCCGAGCTGGCTGTCGCCGGTGGTCAGGTGCACCACGCTGCCGCCGAGCTGGTACATGCCCGCCTCGAAGCTCACGCGGGTGCGCGTGCTGGCCTTCTCGAAGATCATGGCCAGCGTGCGGTCGACCAGCGGTTGGTGCTTCTCGTAGGTCTTGAACTTCTTCTTGATGATCGCCATGCGATCGAAGAGATAGGCGTACTCGTCGGCCGAAAAATCGGCGAACTGCAGGTAGTGGCGGATGGCGTTCGGCGTGGCGGCGGTCGTCATTTCGCAGCAGGCTCCGAGAGGAAGGTCTTCACGATGGGCGCGAGGATGGCGACGATTTCGTCGGCCTCGGCAATGCTCAGGATGAGCGGCGGCACGAGGCGGATCACGCGGTCGGCCGTCACGCTCAGCAGCAGGCCGGCATCGCAGGCGCGGTTCAGGATCACGCCGCAGGGCCGGTCGAGCTCGATGCCGAGCATCAGGCCCTGGCCACGGATTTCCTTCACGCCGGGCAGGCCGCCGAACTCGCGCTCCAGCGCGGCCTTGAGGTGCGCGCCCACGGTGGCGGCGTTCTCGAGCAGCTTGTGCTCTTCCATGATGCGGATGGTCTCGATGCCGGCGCGCATCGCGAGCGGGTTGCCGCCGAAGGTGGTGCCATGGTTGCCGGGACCGAAGATGTGGGCGGCCTTGGGGCCGGCCACCACGGCGCCGATCGGCACGCCCGAGCCGAGGCCCTTGGCCAGCGGCATCACGTCCGGCTTGATGCCTGCCCACTGGTGGGCGAACCACTTGCCGGTGCGGCCCATGCCGCACTGCACTTCGTCGATCATCATGAGCCAGTCGCGCTCGTCGCAGAGGGCGCGCACCTGTTTCAGGTATTCCCAGCGCATCGGGTTGATGCCGCCTTCGCCCTGGATGGTCTCGAAGAACACGGCGACCACGTTGGGGTTGCCCTCGGTGGCCTCTTTGAGCGCTGCGATGTCGTTCAGCGGCACGCGGATGAATCCCTCGACCAGCGGGCCGAAGCCGGCCTGCACCTTGGGGTTGCCGGTGGCCGACAGGGTGGCGATGCTGCGGCCGTGGAAAGCGGCTTCATAGACCACGATCTCGGGGCGCTCGATGCCCTTGTCGTGGCCATACTTGCGGGCGAGCTTGAGGGCGGCTTCGTTGGCTTCCAGGCCGGTGCAGCAGAAAAATGCGTTGGTGAGGCCCGAAAGCTCGGTCAGCTTGGTGGCGAGCTGTTCCTGGCCGGTCACGTGGTAGTAGTTGGAGCTGTGGATCAGCTTGGTCAGCTGGTCCTGCAGCGCGGGCACCAGTTCGGGGTGGTTGTGGCCCAGCGTGTTGACGGCGATGCCGCCCAGGCCGTCGATGTAGGCCTTGCCCGTGGTGTCCCAGACTCGGCAACCTTGACCGTGCGACAGTGCGATCGGCAGGCGACCGTAGGTGTTCATGACGTGGGGCGAGGTGGGCTGGGCGGTAGCGCTCATTCGGTTCTCCAGATAGGGAACGCGGATTCTAGGCGTGCCTCTTGACGGCTTCGTTGAGGATTCCGCATTACAGCAATGCCCCCGTTCAGGATGCAAAAAGTGCCCCGGATAGAATCGGTTGTTGCACCGCAGCACCCGCTCCGGGCGCCTCATTCAACGATGATTTCCCCCACTGCCAAAGAAATCTTCATCCAGGGCATCACCCGCGATGGCCGGACCTTCCGCCCCAGCGACTGGGCCGAGCGGCTGGCCGGCGTGATGTGCTCTTTCCGGCCCGGCGGCGCCTATCCGGGCAGCCACCTGAGCTATTCGCCCTGGTGTGTGCCGACGACCCTCAACGGGGTCAAGTGCGTGGTGGTGAATCGCGCGCTGCGCGATGCCGAACCCATGGCCTGGGACTTCTGCGTCAATTTCGCGCGGGACAACGACCTTCAGGTGGTCGAGGCCTGCCTGGTGCCCGACGCACCGCCGCCCAAGGCCTGAAAAGCCTGGAACGGGCCTTCTTCAGAAGCGACCGGACATGAAAAAACCGCCCGAAGGCGGTTTTTTACACTTTGCTGCAGCGCACCCCGATCAAACGGCGGACCGGAGAATTCCGATCCGGGCTTGCCTGACAGGTGTCAGGCGGCGGCCTTTTCAGGCGCGAGGGCCAGGGCCTTGACCTTGGCCGACAGGCGGCTCTTGTCGCGAGCGGCCTTGTTCTTGTGGAAGATGCCCTTGTCGGCGACCGTGTCGACGATGCTCTGGGCCTTCGCGAACAGTTCGCTTGCCTTGGTCTTGTCGCCAGCCAGAACAGCCTTTTCGACGTTCTTGACCGCGGTACGGTATTTGGAGCGCAGCGAGGTGTTCGCAGCGTTGAGCTTGACGTCCTGGCGGACGCGCTTGCGGCCCGACGCGAGGCGCGGGTTCTTCTTCTTGGGCTTGGCGGATGCCATGATTTAGTTCCTTAGGTGTCTGAGGATGATGCAGCAAAGCCCTCCATTATAGGCCGGGTTGGCTTTTCCTCCGAATCGGTCCATTTCGGGCGCTTTCCGGGCCCTACACTCGCCCCCGTGTCCCTGCTCAAATCCGCCTCCACCGTCTCCCTGCTGACCCTCGCCTCGCGGATCACGGGCCTCGTTCGCGACGTGCTCTTCGCCTCGGTTTTCGGCGTCAGCGCCCTGACCGACGCTTTCAACGTCGCTTTTCGCATTCCGAATCTGTTCCGGCGGGTTTTCGGCGAAGGCGCCTTCAGCCAGGCCTTCGTGCCGGTGCTGGCCGCACGCAGGACGGAAGACGGCGAGGAGGGCGCCAAGGCGCTGATCGATCATGTCGCCACGCTGCTGACCTGGACCCTGCTGGTGGTGTGCGTGGCCGGCGTGGTCGGCGCGCCGCTCCTGGTCTGGGCCATGGCCAGCGGCCTGAAGGGCTTCGACGCGGCGATCGTCATGACGCGCTGGATGTTTCCGTACATCGGCTTCATGTCGCTGGTGGCGCTGGCGGGCGGCATTCTCAACACCTGGCGCAAGTTCGCGGTGCCCGCGGCGTCGCCGGTGCTGCTGAACATTGCGCTGATCCTTTCCATCGTGGTCGGCGCGCCGCTGTTCCGGCGCTATGGCATCGAGCCGATTTACGCGCAATGCGTGGGTGTTCTGGTCGGTGGGGTGCTGCAGCTGGGCYTGCAGATCCCCGCACTGCGCGCACTCGGCCTGATGCCGCGTGTCGGTGCGAGCCTCGGGGCGCTGCGTGGCGCCTGGACCGATCCGGCCACCCGCACGGTGCTGAAGCTGATGCTGCCCGCCTTGCTGGGCGTGAGCGTGGCGCAGATCTCGCTGCTCATCAACACGCAGATCGCGTCCCACCTTGCCACGGGCAGCGTGACCTGGGTGGTCAACGCCGACCGCCTGATGGAATTTCCCACCGCGATGCTGGGCGTCGCGCTCGGCGTGGTGCTGATGCCGCAGCTGGCCGGCGCGCGCGCCGCCAAGGACGACGCCCGCTATTCGGCCCTGCTCGACTGGGGCCTGCGGCTCGTGGTGCTGCTGTCGGCACCGTGCGCCATCGCACTCCTGCTGTTTGCGCAACCGCTGGTCGCGGTGCTGTTCCACAACGGCGCCTACAGCGGCGACGACGTGCGGCGCACCACCCTGGCGCTGATGGGCTATGGCGTGGGGCTGGTCGGCATCGTGGCCGTCAAGGTGCTCGCGCCGGGCTATTACGCCAAGCACGACACGCGCACGCCGATGCTGATTGCGGTGAGCGTGCTTGTCTTCACCCAGGTGCTCAATTTCTTCCTGGTGCCGGTGCTGCAGCATGCCGCGCTGACCTTGACCATCGCCATCGGCGCACTGGTCAATGCGATCTGGCTGCTGGTGGGGTTGATCCGGCGCGGCAGCTACACCCCCGAGCCGGGCTGGGGCAAGTTCACCTTGCAGGTGCTGGCCGGCACGCTGGTGCTTGCCGCCCTGCTGGTGTGGGGCTCGCACCATTTCGACTGGATCGGCCTGCGCGAGCAGCGCTTTCGCCGCATCGGGCTGCTCGCTGCGCTCGTCGGGGGGGCCGCGGTGCTCTATTTCGCCGTCCTGGCGGCTGTCGGTGTGCGACTGCGCAGTTTCATGCGCCGTTGAGCCGCTGGCAATACGCATGTGTCCTGCCTTGACGGTCCCTGGATGCTCCTCTACAAAGACACATGACGTTCACATTTCAGGTCCCCACCGCACTGGAATATTTCGAGTCGCTCGTCCGCAGCGATGACCATTTTCCGCTGCTCGAGGCGGCCGCCAGCCTGGCGCAGGACGAGTACCCCGAGCTCGACGTGCAGCAGGTGCTGGGCGATGTCGACCAGTTGCTGGCCCGCCTGAAGCGCCGCCTCCCGGCCGACGCCGCACCGCTCGCCAGGCTGCGTGCCCTGAACCAGTTCTTCTTCAACGACCTGAACTTCGGCGGCAACGTCAACGACTACTACGACCCCGACAACAGCTACCTGAACGCCGTGCTGCGCACCCGCCGCGGCATTCCGATCTCGCTGGCGGTGCTCTGGATGGAGCTGGCGCAGGGCCTCGGCCTGCAGGCGCGCGGCATTGGATTCCCGGGGCATTTCATGCTCAAGGTGACGCTGCCGAAGGGACAGGTGGTGATCGATCCGTTCACCGGCAAGTCGCTGTCGCGCGAGGAACTCGGCGAGCGGCTCGAGCCCTACAAGCGCAGCAACGGGCTGGTCGGCGATTTCGACGTGCCGCTGGGCCTCTACCTGCAGCCGGCCAGTCCGCGCGAAATCATCGGGCGCATGCTGCGCAATCTCAAGGAAGTGCACCGCGCCCAGGAAGACTGGCAGCGCGGCATCGCGGTACAAGACCGGCTCATCGCGCTGCTGCCCAACGCCTGGGGCGAATACCGCGACCGCGGCATCGCGCATGCGGAGCAGGGCAACACCGCGCTCGCCGTGCGCGACCTGGAGGTCTACCTGGCCAACGCCGAGGACGCACTCGACATCGACGTGGTCGCCGAACGCGTGGCCGCCCTGCGCCGAGCGGCCAACTGATGAACACCAAGGCCGGTGTGAGCGCGGCGCCCGACCTGGGCACCCTGCATGAATTCCATGGCGTGCAGCCGGTCCTGCCGGTGTCGGATGTCTCGCGCGCCGCGCGCTGGTTTCGCGACGTGCTGGGCTTCGAGCTCGACTTCATCGCCGGCGAGCCGCCCAGCTATGCGCGGGTGAAGAAGGGCGACCGCACTTATGGCGACCCGGTCTACCTGCGCCTGTGGCAATGCAGCACGCGCGAGGCGCCGGCCTGGCGCGGCGAAATCGTGATCCACGTGGGCAAGGACGTCGACGGCCTGCACGCCGCCTATGTGAAGCGCGGGGTGACGGTCATCGAGCCGCCCGCCTCCCAGCCCTGGGGCCTGCGCGAATTCGCGATCCGCGAACCCGACGGACACGTGCTGCGCTTCTGCGGGTATCTGTGACTCACCCCCAGGCTTCGCGCACTTCGTGTCGCTTCGCCAACCCCCTTGCAGGGGGCAGCACCAGCGGCCCGGCAAAGCCGGTTCCGCGGTGCTTCTGGGCTTGGCCGCGCCAGACTCAGGATTGATACAAGAATTTACAAATAGATCGATGCGAACGTGTCGATCCGGCTTCCGCTCGTCCGACGTGTGAACAGGAGCACGCAGTTTTCAGCGTCTCCCGACTTCATCAACCTTCAGGAGAAACGACATGCGATTCATGATTCTGGTCAAGGCCAACAAGGATTCCGAAGCGGGCGTGATGCCCAGCACCGAGGTGCTCACCGCCATGGGCAAGTTCAACGAGGAACTGGTCAAGGCCGGCGTGCTGCTGGCGGGCGAAGGGCTGCACCCGTCTTCCAAGGGCGCACGCGTGCGCTGCGAAGGCCTGAAGCGCACCGTCATCGACGGTCCCTTCGCCGAAACCAAGGAACTGCTCGCCGGCTTCTGGCTGCTGCAGGTCAAGTCGAAGGAAGAGGCGATCGAATGGATCAAGCGCAGCCCCTTCCAGGAAGGCGAGATCGAGATCCGCCAGGTGTTCGAGGCCACCGACTTCGGCGATGCGATGACGCCCGAGCTGCTGGCGCAGGAAGACCGCCTGCGCGCCGAGGCTGGAAAGCTCGGCAAGGCCGGCAGCTGAACCCCGTCGTACCCGAGGAGAAACCACCATGCGATTCATGATGCTGATGATCCCCCACGGCTACGAGACGGCCGCGCCCGGCACGATGCCCGAAGACGGCGAACGGATGGGCTCGATGATGGCCTACAACGAATCCCTGCAGAAAGCCGGTGTCCTGATCAGTTGCGACGGCCTGCATCCGCCCTCGATGGGCGCGCGCGTGAGCTTTCCGGGCCGCAAGCCCAAGGTGGTCGACGGTCCCTTCGCCGAGGCCAAGGAAGTGCTCGGCGGCTACTGGATGATCGAGGTCGCCTCGCGCGCCGAGGCCATCGAGTGGGCCACGCGCTGCCCGGGCAGCGAGAACGAAGTCATCGAGGTCCGGCAGGTGCAGGAACTCGAGGACTTCTCGCCCGACCTGCAGGCCGTGGCCGAGAGCTTTCCTTCGATGCAGACCGTCAAGAAATAGGTCGCCCGAGCCTGGCTAGTCTTCCCGAACCAGCCGGATGCCCACCAGCGTGTAGCGCGTGTCCGGCGCGTTCCAGTTGCGGTAGGAGGCCCGCGCATAGAAGGCCCAGGTGTGCCAGGAGCCGCCGCGGCGCACCCGCACCTCGCCTTCGGCCGGGCCCTGCGGGTCGTCGACCGGCGACCGGGCGTAGTATTCCTCGCCATGCCAGTCGGCCACCCACTCCCAGGCATTGCCGTGCATGTCGTAGAGCCCCCAGGCGTTCGGCGCGAAGCTGCCGACCGGGGCGGTGAATGCGTAGCCGTCATTGCCTTCCAGCGCCATCGGCTGCCAGCGCGGCCAGTACCGTGCGCTGTTCGCGTCGAACACGTTGGCCGCACGCAGCAGCGACTGCGGTTCGTCGCCCGAGCTGTAGCGGCTGCGGCTGCCGGCGCGGCAGGCGTACTCCCATTCGGCTTCGGTCGGCAGCCGGTAGCGGCGGCCCTCGGTCTTGCTGAGCCAGGCGGCCAGCGCCTGGGCGTCGTTCCAGGTCACGTTGACGACCGGATGATCGTCGCCCTGCGCAAAGCCCGGATCGCGCCACGAGTAGCGCGGGTCGCGGCCTTCGAAGGCGTCGCCGCGCTTCGTCCTGGCCGGGTCGTAGTCGGCGCGCCAGCCGTAGCCGCCGGTGCCGTCGGCCACCGATTCGGGCACGTAGCCCGAGGCTTCGACGAAGCGCCGGAACTGGCCGACCGTCACCTCGTGCCGGCCCATCCAGAAGGACCGGGTGATGCGCACCCGGTGAACCGGCCTCTCGTCGCCGAGTTTCGCGAAGCGCGTCGCGGGCAGCTGCGGATAGGCGCGCGCCAGCGACTCGGGCGCCTCGTCGCTGCCCATCAGGAACTCGCCGGCCGGCAGTTTGACGAAGGCCATGCCGAGGCTGTTGCGTTCTTCCTCGGCGGCCTGGGCGCCGCCCAGGACGAGGGTCAGGATCAGGGTCAGGAGGCACCGTTTCATGGGCGAATGCTATCCCGTCCTTTGGGCGGGGAGGACGCGGACACATGAGCGGCGGCAAGGACCAGGCGGCGATTCACCGGGCCATCGAGGCGGTCTGGCGGATCGAATCCGCGAAGATCATCGCCACCGTCGCGCGCATGGTGCGCGACGTGGGCGTGGCCGAGGAACTGGCCCAGGACGCGCTCGTTTCGGCCCTCGAGCAATGGCCCGGCGCCGGCGTGCCCGACAACCCCGCCGCGTGGCTCACGCAAGTGGCCAAGCACCGCGCCCTCGACCGCCTGCGCCACGGCCAGCTGGCCGAGCGCAAGGCGCCCGAGATCGGCCGCGAACTCGATGCGCAGCACGAGATGGCGCAGGCCGACTTCGCCGAAGCGGTCGATGCCGCCATCGACGACGACATCGGCGACGACCTGCTGCGGCTGGTCTTCACCGCCTGCCACCCGGTGCTCTCGACCGAGGCGCGCGTCGCCCTCACGCTGCGCCTGATGGGCGGCCTCACGACCGACGAGATCGCCCGTGCCTTCCTCGTGCCCGAAGCCACCGTGGCGCAGCGCATCGTGCGTGCCAAGCGCACCCTGCTCGAAGCGCGCGTGCCCTTCGAGGTGCCGCGCCGGCACGAGCTCGAAGCGCGGCTCGCCTCGGTGCTCGAGGTGCTCTACCTGATCTTCAACGAAGGCTATTCGGCCACCGCGGGCGACGACTGGATGCGCCCCGCGCTCTGCGACGAGGCCATGCGCCTCGGCCGCATCGTGGCCGAACTGGTGCCCGACGCGTCGGAGGTGCACGGCCTCGTGGCGCTGATGGAAATCCAGGCCTCCCGCACCGCCGCGCGCGTGGGCGCCTTGGGCGAACCGGTGCTGCTGCTCGAACAGAACCGCGCGCGCTGGGACCAGATGCTGATCCGGCGCGGCCTGGCCGGGCTGGCGCGCGCGGAAGCGCTCGGCGGTGCGCTGGGGCCCTATGCCTTGCAGGCGGCCATCGCCGCCTGCCACGGCCGCGCGCGCACCGCCGGGGAAACCGACTGGCCGCGCATTGCCGCGCTCTACGACGCGCTGGCCGAACTGTCGCCGTCGCCCATCGTCGAACTCAATCGCGCCGTGGCGCTTTCGATGGCTTTCGGGCCGGCCGCCGGACTCGAGGTGGTCGACGCGCTCGTGGGCGAGCCGGCGCTGCAGGGCTACCACCTGCTGCCGACAGTGCGCGGCGACCTGCTTTTCAAGCTCGGCCGCCGTGACGAGGCGCGCAAGGAATTCCAGCGTGCCGCCGCGCTCACGCGCAACATGCGCGAGCAGACGCTGCTGCTGGCACGCGCGGAAGCCTGCACTGTCTGAGCTGAACGACACCCGAGGCCGCCCGAGGCTGGGCGAGCGGAAAATGCGCGCCATGCTTCGCAACGCCTCCACCCGTTTCCTGTGCGCCTTTGGCTTGGCCCTGCTTGCTGCAGCGCCGGCACAGGCCCAGTTCGATCCCGCCAAGGTGTGGGTCGAGCCACCCGCCGTCGCGGCGCGCTTTCCCGATCCGGCCGCGAGCTACGCCACGCCGGGCTTTCGCGCCGGCCGCACCGACTTCCCCTCGCACGCCGAGGTGCTCGCCTTCCTCGACGAACTGGCGCGCCAGTCGCCCAACGTGCGCGTCGAGCGCCTGGGCCCATCGCAGCAGGGGCGCGAGATGCCGCTGGTGCTGCTCGCCGACCAGGGGCGCTTCGATCCGTCGCGTCCCACCGTGATGGTGATCGGCCAGCAGCACGGCAACGAGCCCGCAGGTGGCGAGGCGGTGCTGGCGCTGGCACAGCAGTTCGCGAGCGGGCCGAACGCCGCGCTGCTGCAGAAGGTGAACCTGGTGCTGGTGCCGCGCGGCAATCCCGATGGCGCCGAACACTTCATCCGCGTCACCGCCAACGGCATCGACGTGAACCGCGACCATTTGCTGCTGCGCACGCCCGAGGCGCGGCTGCTTGCAGCCGCCACCTTGCGCTTCCGGCCGCAGGTGGTGCTCGATCTGCACGAGTTCACCGTCGGCGGCCGCTGGATCGACAAGTTCGACGCGGTCATGAAATACGACGGCCTGCTGCAACCCGCCACCGTGGGCAACCTCGATGCCGCCATTGCCGCGAGCGCGCAGCGCGACTACGTCGATGCGGTGCAGGCCGCGTTCGCGCGCGAAGGGCTGCAAGGCTTCAAGTACCACACCACGGCCGCCGGCAAGGCCAGCGACCGCGCGGTGTCGATGGGCGGCGTGCAGCCCGACACCGGCCGCAACGTGAGCGCGCTGCGCCAGTCCGTGAGCCTGCTGCTCGAAGTGCGCGGCGTGGGGCTCGGGCGCGCACACTTCGCGCGACGCGTGCACACGCAGGTGCTGGCCGCCACCACCGTCATCGAGACGGCGGCGCGGCAAGGGCCGGCGCTGATGCAGCTCGTCGCCCAGGCCGGCCAGCGCGCGAAAGACGAGGCCTGCCACGGCGATCTCGTGGTCGAGGCCTGGCAGACGCCGGCACGGCAGCGCCTCGACTTCCTGGACGCGAAGAGCGGCGAGGAGCGCAGCATCGATGTCGACTGGCGCTCGGCCGATCCGTTGAAGATCGTCAATGCGCGCTCGCGTCCGTGCGGCTACCTGCTGGCCGCCAGCGAGGCGCAGGCCGTGCAGCGTTTGCAGATGCTCGGCGTGCGTGTGGAGCGCATCGGCAACGCGGCCCCCTGGCCGGTGGAGCGTTACGAAATCCTTTCGCAGAGCGATGGCCAGCGCCAGGATGCGCGGGGCGCCATCGAGGACGGCGAGGCGATCCGCGCCTTCAAGGTGCGGCCGCGCACGGGGCGTGCGGTGGTGCCGCCAGGCAGCTTCTACGTGTCGCTCGCACAACCCTTGTCGCCGCTCGTCAGCGCCGCGCTGGAGCCCGATTCGCAGAACAGCTATGCGGCCAATCGCTTGCTCGACATCGGTGACGACCGCGTGCTGCGCGTGCCCGGCCCGGTGCCTTCAGGCGTCTGGCATTGATGGCGACGATCCGCTACGGCCATGCCTTGGACAGCGGCGTGGCATCCGAAGGCGAGCCGGGCAATCCGAACTGATGCCACGCCCGGCGCAGTTGCGTGTCGGAGCCGAAGCCCGACAGCTCCGCCGCCCGCGTGACGCTCGCACCCGAGGCCAGCGCCAGCTGTGCGGCCGCGAGCCGCAATCGCCGCAGATAGGCCAGCGGCGCAACGCCCGCGTGCTCGACGAAGAGCCGCGTGAGATGCCGTGCCGAGGTATGGGCCACGTCTGCCATCCGCGGCACGCTCCAGTCGGCTTGCGGCTGTTCGCTGACGGCGTCCTGCACGCGATGCAGCGCGGCGTGCAGGTGGTTGCGGTGGGCGAGAAAGGGCGAGAGCTCCGGATCGTGCGGGCCGCGCCGCAGTGCCACCACCATCGTCTGCGCCACCTGGGCAGCGAGCGCTTCGCCGCAGGTTTCGGCAATGCGGTGCAGCACGAGGTCGATGCCGGTCGTGACGCCCGCACTGCTGTAGAGCGGCGGATCGATCACGAACACGCGGTTGCTCACCACGTCGCAGCGCGGTTCCACCGCGCGCAGTTCGTCGAGGTGATGGTGGTGCGTGGTGGCGCGTCGCCCTGCGAGCGCACCGGCATGCGCCGCGAGCACCGCGCCGGCGCAGATGGTGACCAGCTCGACGCGGCCGCGCTCGAAGCGCTGGCCGCGCAGCCAGTGCAGCAGGTCCTGTGCTTCGGGGTTGTCGATGGCAATGGTGTTGCCGGGCAGGCCGACGAGCACCACCCAGGCCGGGCCGTTCCACTGCGTGGGCAAGGGCGCGAGCCCGGCGAGCGCGACGCCGACCGAGGCCATGGAGGTCGGCCGCGGGCTCGCGAACTCGATCGCGAAGCGCTCGGGCTGGCCCGCTGCCTGCAGCCGCTGGTTTGCGATGCGCAGCGCTTCGGCCGGCCCGGCCCAGTCGAGCACCAGGCTGCCGGGCAGCAGCACGAAGACTACGCGGATGGGTTGCTGCTGCTGTCGTGGGTCCATGCGTAGTCCATCTGGCGCGCGGTGCGCTCGGCCAGTGCGCGGCCCGCGAGTCGCTCGACCAGATGCAGGCTCATGTCGATGCCCGCGCTGATGCCTGCGGAGCTGACGATGCGGCCGGTGTCGACCCAGCGCACGCCTTCGCGCACGTCGAGCTGCGGGAACTGCTCGCGCAGGTCGGCGATGTCTTCCCAGTGCGTCGTGACGGCTTCCTGCGTCACGACACCGCTCTTCGCGAGCAGGAAGACACCGGTGCAGACCGATGCGATCACCTGCGCGCCGGCCGCGCAATCGGCGATCCAGCGCAGGGTTTCGGAACTCGCCATCGGCACATCGACCACGCCGCCGGGGACGATCAGCACGTCGGCCATCGGGTTGCCCGTGACCGCGTGATCGGCCAGCRATTGCAGGCCCGCGCGCGCCTGCACGGGCTGGCCATCCGGCGCATGCGCCACCGATGCGACTTCGAACGGCGCCGTCGTGCCCGGCTGCATGCGCTGGCTGACCCGGCTCGCGGTGGTGAACACCTCGAACGGGCCGGCGAAGTCCAGCGCCTCGACACCGTCGTAGGCCAGGATCAGCACGCGCAATGCGCTCATGCTGCCGCGCCCGCGCGTTCGAGCGCCTGCGCCACGCTGCAGACCGTGGCGAAGCGGCCGGCCAGCACGGTCGCCGTGCGCGCCTTGATGTCGGCGGCGGAAAGGGGGCGGCCGTCGGGCTGCACCATGTCGAAGGTCAGCGTGGCGTCGGTCACGTAGTCGACCTCCCAGCCCAGGTCCGAGGCATGGCGCGTGGTGGTTTCGCAGCACTGCTCGGTGCGGATGCCGCTCACGATCAGCCGGCCGATGCCGTTTTCGGTGAGCCAGATGTCGAGCCCGCTGTTGACCAGCGCGCTGTGGCGGTGCTTGGTGAAGGTGGCCGTGGCCTCGAACGGCGCGAGCCCGTCGATGGGGTGGACGTGGCCCGACTCGACCGCAAAGGGGTTGCTCGCGTCGCTCGGCGCGTCGACGTGGAAGATGCGCACGATCGGCACGCCGGCCGCGGCGGCGCCTTCGATCAGCGCGTTCTGGGCGGCGAGGTAGGGCGTCGCGAGGCTTTCGTTCCAGTACGCGCGCTGGCGGAACGATTCCTGGGCGTCGATCACTATCAGACAGGTTTTCATGGTGGCGGCGGGCTCGCAGGGCGGAGTGGATGATGCCGCCTATTCTTCTGCGCCGCCAGCCTCCGGTCCGTGCCGAAGCGGACCAGAACCGATCAGATCAGGACATCATCGTCCTGCAGTCTGTCAGACCAGCGCCGCAGCCTGAAGCTCTTTTTTCAGGTACGCGTAGTACAGCGGCGCCGCCACCAGCCCTGCCGGCCCGAACACCGCCTCGGCCACGAACATCACCGCGAGCAGCTCCCACACGCTCATCTGCGTGCGGGCGCCGACCACCTTGGCGTTGATCACGTACTCGGCCTTGTGGATCACGATCAGGAAGACCAGGCAGGCCAGTGCCGTGACCGGCGACACCGACAGGCCGACGAGCGTGATCACCGAATTGCAGACCAGGTTGCCCACGATCGGCACCAGCCCGGCCAGGAAGGTGAGGGTGATGAGCGCCGGCGTGTACGGCAGGTGCGCCCCCCACAGCGGCATCAGGAACAGCAGGAAGATGGCGGTGAGCAGCGTGTTGAAGGCCGCGATCCAGAACTGGGCCGCCACGATCTGGCCGAAGGCCTCGCCGAAGGTCTGCACCCGCTGGTGCAACTGCTCGGCCAGCGGCTTGCGCCGCAGCGGCACGGCCGCCACGGCGGCCAGGCTGCCGACGATCAGCCCCACATAGGAAAAGAGCAGACCGTGCAGCCAGGCGCGCCCCGCCATGGCGAGCGAACCGGCCTGCGCGCGCAGGTAGTTGGCGATCACGCGCTGGATCTCGGCCGCGCCTTCGGGCAGATAGGTCGCAATGTCGGCCGGCAGCTTGGAGCGCAGTTCGAGCACGGTGCGGGCCGTGTAGTCGAGCAGTTCGCGGTACTGGTCGGGCGCGTCGACGATGTACTCGCGCGCCTGCGACAGCAGCAGCGTCAGCAGGCCGATCGGGCCCAGCAGCACCACGACCACCGCCAGCACGCCCGCCCAGCCGCCGGCGCGCGTGCGCATCGGCGGAATGCGCCACAGACCCTTTTCGAGCACGCGCGCGAACCGGCGCGTGACCAGGAAGCCGATGCACACGCAGATCAGTCCCGGCAGCAGGTGCTCCCACATCACAAGCATCAGGGCGCCCAGCATCAGCAGGTAGCTGGCGACCATCACGCCGCGCGAGGCCGTGGTCCGGACGATGGAAGCCGCGGGTGCGGCGGCGGTGACGATGGGTTGCGGCTTCTTGGCCATCCGGGGGGCGGGTGCGCTGCTCGGGTGCTTGAGGTGGAGGGCAGAACCGTCGGCGATCAGCCGACGACCACCGCGGCGCCTTCTCCGCGCTTGGCGATGACGCCGATCTCGTGCACCTTTTCACCCGCGGCGCGCAGCGTGGCGGCGCAGGCGGCGGCTTCGGCCGCGTCGATCACCACCACCATGCCGATGCCGTTGTTGAAGGTGCGGTTCATCTCGATGTCGTCGATGCCGGCCACCTTCTGCAGCCAGGCAAAGAGCTCGGTCTGCGGCCAACTGCCCTTTTTGAGGTGGGCGGCGGTGCCTTCGGGCAGCACGCGGGGAATGTTCTCGAGCAGGCCGCCGCCGGTGATGTGGGCCAGCGCCTTGATCGGGTGCTTGGCCAGCGCCTCGAGCACCGGCTTCACGTAGAGGTGGGTGGGCTCCATCACGGCTTCGCGGAAAGCCTTGCCGTCAAGGGTGGCTGGCAGGTCGGCACCCGCCCGTTCGATCACCTTGCGCACCAGGCTGAAGCCGTTGGAATGCACGCCGGCCGAGGCCAGGCCGAGCACCACGTCGCCGGGCTTCACGTTCTGGCCGGTGAGGATCTTCGACTTTTCGACCGCGCCGACCGCGAAACCGGCCAGGTCGTACTCGCCGGCCGGGTACATGCCGGGCATCTCGGCGGTTTCGCCGCCGATCAGCGCGCAACCCGAGAGCTCGCAGCCGCGGGCGATGCCGCCGACCACGGCCGCGGCCGTGTCCACGTCCAGCTTGCCGCAGGCGAAGTAGTCGAGGAAGAACAGGGGTTCGGCGCCCTGCACCAGCACGTCGTTGACGCTCATGGCCACGAGGTCGATGCCGACCGTGTCGTGCATGTTCCACTCGAAAGCCAGCTTGAGCTTGGTGCCCACGCCGTCGGTGCCGCTCACCAGAACGGGCTCCTTGTAGCGCTTGGGCACCTCGAACAGTGCGCCGAAGCCGCCGATGCCGGCCAGCACGCCTTCGCGCATGGTCTTCTTGGCGAGGGGCTTGATGCGGTCGACCAGCGCGTCGCCGGCATCGATATCGACACCGGCATCCTTGTAGCTGAGCGGGGTGGGCGTAGGGGAGGTCATGGGTGTGCGAAAGCGAAGAAGAGGCGACGGAAGGGGCCGGGAAGAGGCGAGGTGGTTGGGGCGCCGGCAACCGAAGCGGCCGGGCCGATAGAATTCCCGTTGATTTTAAGGGCCCCAGCGGCCCCCTCCATGAACCTTCCCGGGATGAAACAGCTCGCGCTCGATATCGGCATTGCGACGGGCCCCAGCTTCGACGCC
Organism: Variovorax sp. P4_B10; assembly: GCF_056402375.1. Taxonomy (NCBI): domain Bacteria; kingdom Pseudomonadati; phylum Pseudomonadota; class Betaproteobacteria; order Burkholderiales; family Comamonadaceae; genus Variovorax; species Variovorax sp. P4_B10. The sequence goes on from NZ_JBFUHN010000006.1 coordinate 36,274, forward strand.
TTTTTTGCCGGCCCCAACGAGGCGGCGCTGCGCCACCTGCAAGTGTGGGTGGGCGGCGCCGGCAGCCCTGCGCTGCACTCGCCGGTGCCGACCTACCTGTGGGGCGAAGGCGGCAGTGGCAAGACCCATCTGCTCGAATCGGTGCGTGTCGCACTGCGCGAGCAGGGCGCGAGCGTGGGCTGGCTGCATGCCGGCCTGCTGGAGCCGCCCGAGTTCGACGAGCGCTGGGGCGCCGTTCTGCTCGACGACGTGCACCTCTACACCGCCGTGCAGCAGCACGCGGCCTTCAACTGGTTCGTCAACGCCCAGACCCTGCAGCGCGGCGTGGTGGCCGCCGGCGCCTTGCCGCCGGCCGACCTGCCGCTGCGCGAAGACCTGCGCACCCGCCTCGGCTGGGGCCATGTGTTCCACCTGCAGGTGCTGAGCGAGAGCGAACGCCGCGCGGTGCTGCGCCAGGCGGCAGACGCGCGCGGCGTGATGCTGTCGGACGACGTGCTCGACTACATGCTGCACCGCTTCAGCCGCGACCTCGGCAGCCTGATGGAGCTGCTGACGCAGCTCGACGGCTATGCCTTGCAGACCCAACGCGCGATCACGATCCCGTTGATCCGATCCATGCTCGAAAACGAATAAGAAGAGCTTTCACAACCAATGATCAAGAAATTCATCGACAAGCTGCTGGGCAAATCCGCCGGCGGCGCACAGGGCAAGAGCCGCTTCGGCAAGCGCCAGGAGGTGCCGGCAGAGGTTCACAAGATCGATCCGGCCCTGGTCGACGAACGCGCGAAGAACGTGGTCACCACGCTCCAGCAGGCGGGGTACGAGGCGTACGTGGTGGGCGGCGCGGTGCGCGACCTGCTGCTGGGCCTGCGGCCCAAGGACTTCGACGTGGCCACCAACGCCACGCCCGAGCAGGTCAAGTCGCTGTTCCGCCGAGCCTTCATCATCGGGCGGCGTTTTCGCATCGTGCACGTGGTGTACGGCCGCGGCCGCGAGCACGAGGTGATCGAGGTCTCGACCTTCCGCGCCTACATGGACAACGCCGCCGCCGAACAGGTGGCCGGCAACGAACGCACCAGCAAGGGCGAGCTCGCGAGCATGAAGCACGCGGTGGACGCCAGCGGCCGCGTGCTGCGCGACAACGTCTGGGGTCCGCAGGAGGAAGACGCGGCGCGCCGCGATTTCACCGTCAACGCCATGTACTACGACCCGGCCAACCAGGTCGTGGTCGACTATCACAACGGCATCAAGGACGCGCAGAAGCTCACGCTGCGCATGATCGGCGACCCGGTCACGCGCTACCGCGAAGACCCGGTGCGCATCATTCGCGCGATCCGTTTCTCGGCCAAGCTCGCGGCCCTCGGCTTCAAGATGGAAGCCAAGACCGCCGCGCCGCTGATCGAATCGAGCAAGCTGCTGGCCGACGTGCCGCAAAGCCGCATGTTCGATGAAATGCTCAAGTTGTTGCAGACCGGCCATGCCATTGCAACGGTCGAGCAGTTGCGCAAGCTGGGGCTTGCCACCGGCATCTATCCGCTGCTCGACGTGGTGGTCGAGCGCGCTGACCAGCCATTCGTGAAGGCGGCCCTGCAGGACACCGACCGCCGCGTCGGCGAAGGCAAGCCCGTGGCGCCCAGCTTCCTGCTGGCCTGCGTGCTCTGGGCCGACGTGCGCGACGGCTGGGCCCAGCGTCAGGAAGGCCGCCACGGCCAGCGTCCGCAGCCGCCGTTCCCGGCGCTGCAGGATGCGATCGACGACGTGTTCAATTCACGCATCGGCGATGTGTCGGGCCGCGGCAAGCTGGCCGCCGACATGCGCGAGATCTGGATGATGCAGCCGCGCTTCGACAAGCGCACCGGCTCCACGCCCTACAGCCTGGTCGACCAGGCGCGCTTCCGCGCCGCCTTCGACTTCATGCGCCTGCGCGCCGACGTGGGCGAGGTCGGCGAGGCAATCGCCGAGTGGTGGCAGGAGTTCAGCACCGCCGACGACGTGCGCCGGCAAGACCTGCTGGAGCAGGTGCGCGACGAGCAGAAGACCCGGCAGCGCGTGCGCACGCGCGATCCGGTGCCGCCGAAGCCTCGCAGCGAGCCGGCGGTCGCGCGCCAGCGCCAGGGCGAGCCCGATTCGCAGCAGGACGAGGAAGAGGCCGAAGTCGAGGCCGGCGCCGTGCCGCCCGATGGCGAGGTCGCGGCGCCGCGCAAGCGCCGCCGTCGCCGGAAACCGCGCACCGGCGGTGGTGGTGAGGGCGGCGGGAGCGCCGCAGGCGAATGAGCGCCCCCAACCGGCCGAAGGACGGCAAGAGCAGCAAGGGCCAGCCCCCGTCGCGTGGCGGCCCCGCCAAACCCAAGAGCGGCCCGCCTGCACGGCGCGCTCCCGGCAGCCGGCCTTCGGGCAAGGTGGACTCCGGCAGTCCGGCGGCGCGCCGCACGCGGGAGGACTACCCGACCGTGCAGGCCTTCGTCGCCATCGGCGCCAACCTCGGCGACGCCCAGGCGGCCGTGAAAGCGGCCATGGATGCCATCGGCACCATCGAGCGGACCACGGTCACGGCGCGCTCGTCGCTCTACCAGAGTGCCCCGATCGAATCCTCCGGGCCGGACTACATCAATGCCGTCGTGGCCGTCAGAACCGGCCTGACCGCCGAGGCCTTTCTCACCGAACTGCAGCTGCTCGAGGAACAGGCCGGCCGCGAGCGGCCGTTCCCCAATGCGCCGCGCACGCTCGACCTCGACCTGCTGATGCACGGCAATTCGATCAAGGACACGCCCGCGCTGACGCTGCCGCACCCCCGCATGCGCGATCGCGCCTTCGTGATCAAGCCGCTGGCCGAGATCGCCCCCGACAAGGTGCCCCGCGCGGCGCTCGCCCGCGTTTCCGGCCAGACCATCCAAAGACTGCGCTGACCGGGCGGCCATGCTGCTGTACGTGCTCGATCTCGCCGGCGTTGCCGTGTTCGCGGTCAGCGGCGTGCTGGCGGCGGGCCACGCGGGGCTCGACTGGCTGGGTGTGGTGGTGATCGCCTCCGTCACGGCCGTGGGCGGCGGCACCTTGCGCGACCTGCTGCTCAGCCGGCATCCGGTGTTCTGGATCCGCGACGGGCGCTATGTGTACGTGATCCTGGCGGCGACCGCGGCCGGCATCGCCTGGGTGCATTTCGTGCCGTTGCCTGAGCACGCCCTGGCCTTGGCCGATGCGCTGGGACTGGGGCTTTTTGCCATCACCGGCGCGCAGATCGCCGAAGAGCGGCGCCTGCCGGTCGTCATCGTGACGTTGATCGGAACCATGACCGGTGCAGCCGGCGGCCTGCTGCGCGACGTGTTCACCGCCCGCGTTCCGCTGCTGCTGAGCAGCGGCATCTACGGTTCCGCCGCCATCGCGGGCATCGCCGCCTACCTGCTGCTGCAGGCCGCCGGAACGCCGCGGCGCTGGGCTTTTCATGCGGGCGTGCTGCTGATCGTGGCGCTCCGGATGGGCGGCATCTACGGCGGCTGGCACCTGCCGGTGCTGCGTTTGCCGGGTTGAATTGCGGGCGTCCCGGTGGCCTCGAAAAGCTGGTCCGGCCGGGTCGGACCCGCGCGCCCGTTAAACTTCGCCGGTTTTTCATGAAGGCGTCATGAAATTGTGATTGACGCACCCCAGGAGTTTCCATGTTCGGCAAGCTGCTGCCCCGCGAGGGCAATTTCTTCGAGATGTTCAACCAGCACGCCGAGCGCATCGTGGAGGCGGCGAGGGCTTTCGAGCAACTCGTCGCCAACTACAACGACGTGCACCTGCGCGAGCAGTACAACCGCGACGTCGACAACGCCGAGCGGGCCGCCGATCGCGTGACGCACGATGTCAACCGGCTGATCCACAAGACCTTCATCACGCCCATCGACCGCGAGCAGATCCACAAGCTCATCAACACGATGGACGACGTGGCCGACCTGATCCAGGACTCGGCCGAGACCATGGCGCTGTACGACGTGCGCCACATGACCGACGAGATCGTGCGCCTCACGGCCCTCAGCGTGAAGTGCTGCGACCGCCTGAAGGACGCCGTCAAGTTCCTCGGCAAGATCGCCGACCCTGCCGTGGCCGAGGCCACGCTCAAGACCTGCGAGGAAATCGACCGCCTCGAATCGGATGCCGACCGCGTGATGCGCAGCGCCATGAGCAAGCTGTTCCGCGAGGAGCCCGATGTGCGCGAGGTGATCAAGCTGAAGGCGATCTACGAGCTGCTCGAGACGATCACCGACAAGTGCGAGGACGTGGCCAACGTGATCGAGGGCATCGTCCTCGAGAATTCCTGAGCGGGTAGCGATCGATGGCAACGGTTCAGGTCGCCCTCTGGGTGGTGATGGTGCTGGTCGCGCTGGCGATCCTGTTCGACTTCATGAATGGCTTTCACGACGCGGCGAACTCGATCGCGACCGTGGTGTCGACTGGCGTGCTCAAGCCAGGCCACGCCGTGCTGTTCGCGGCCTTCTTCAACCTGGTCGCGATCTTCATCTTCCACCTGAGCGTGGCGGCGACGGTCGGCAAGGGCATTGCCCAACCCGGCGTGGTCGATGTGCATGTGGTCTTCGGCGCGCTCGTGGGCGCCATCAGCTGGAACCTGGTGACCTGGTACTACGGCATTCCGAGCAGCTCGTCGCACGCGCTGATCGGCGGCATCGTGGGCGCCGTGATCGCCAAGACTGGCACCGGCGGCCTGGTGGCTGCCGGCATCTGGAAGACCGTGGCGTTCATCTTCGTCTCGCCGTTTCTCGGATTCCTGCTGGGCTCGATGATGATGGTGCTGGTGGCCTGGGGCTTCCGGCGCGCCACGCCCTCGCGCGTGGACCGCTGGTTCCGGCGGCTGCAGCTGGTTTCGGCCGGTGCCTACAGTCTGGGCCATGGCGGCAACGACGCGCAGAAGACCATCGGCATCATCTGGATGCTGCTGATCGCCACCGGCTATGCCTCCGCCAGCGACGCGAGCCCGCCCACCTGGACCATCGTGAGCTGCTATGCCGCGATTGCGCTGGGCACCATGTTCGGCGGCTGGCGCATCGTGAAGACCATGGGCCAGAAGATCACCAAGCTCAAACCCGTGGGCGGCTTCTGCGCCGAAACCGGCGGTGCGCTCACGCTGTTCCTCGCCACTGCGCTGGGCATCCCCGTGTCGACCACCCACACCATCACCGGCGCGATCGTCGGCGTGGGCTCCGCACAGCGTGCCAGCGCCGTGCGCTGGGGCGTGGCGGGCAACATCGTCTGGGCCTGGATCTTCACGATTCCCGCTTCGGCCTTCGTGGCCGCGATCGCCTATTGGCTCAGCCTGCAGATTTTCTGACGGCTACTGCGAAATCTTCCGCCCCTCTTCGATCTGGTGTTCGAAGTAGCGCTGGAAGCTGAACACGATGCTGGCCATCAGGATCGTGCTGCCGAAGAAGAGCGACAGCACCACGGCGCCGATCGTGAACCAGTTCGTCTGCCCCGGTGCGGCATCCGCCGGCGCGCCGGCGTTGAAGCGGGCATTCCACTTCTCGGGCGTCGTCAGGCCATAGACGATGGCCGTCAGCGCGCAGCCTGCGATGGTGAAGCCCAGCAGCGGAATCAGCGCCCAGCTCAGCCCGTCGTCCACGCCGTACATGCGCACGCGCTCGATGCCGTAGAGGCCGAGCGCCGTCGGAATGGGCAGCAGCCAGCCCAGCCAGTCGCCCATGCCGCGCAGATAGAAGCGGTGCAGCCCGAGCGGGCCACCGAGGAAGGAGAGCCACGCTGCGGTAGTTTTGTTTTTCATTCGGGTTTGGTTGTGCTGCCTTCGCCGAGCACCTTTTCCATCAGGACCACGTCGCGCCATTCGCCGAACTTCCAGCCGCAGTCCTTGAGCACGCCCACGTGCGTGAAGCCCTGGCTGCGATGCACGCCGACGGAGCCTGCGTTGGCCGAATCGCCGATCACCGCGATCAGCTTGCGAACGCCGGCCGCTTCGGCGGCCTGCGTGAGGGCCGCCAGCAGGCGGGCGCCGAGGCCCCTGCCGCGCGCCGCTTCCGACATGTAGATCGAGTCTTCCGCCGAAAAACGGTAGGCCGGGCGTGGCTTGAACCAGTTGCAGTAGGCAAAACCCAGAACTTCGCCGTTTTCTTCGGCGACCAGGTACGGCAGGTTCTTGCCGAGCACGTCGGCACGGCGCGCGGCCATGTCTGCAGGGGAGGGCGCCTCGGTCTCGAAGGTGCCCGTGCCATGCAGCACATGGTGGGCGTAGATGGCCGTGATGGCCGCGACGTCTTCGTCGCGGCTGGGGCGAATGGTGAGGGTCATGCAGTGGAAAAGAGACGGTGCGGGGCCGAAAATTCGGAGAAAACGCGGAGCGGGCTATAATCGCAGGCTTTTCAGCGTGTCGCTGGCCGGGTGGCCATGTCGCGTGTCTCGACGCTGGAAGAACATTGTGACCGGGCCTTCTCATCGAGAGAGTCGGCTTGTTGCACCACCCAAGGATAAATCATGGTCGTCATTCGACTCTCCCGCGGCGGCTCCAAAGGCCGTCCGTTCTTCAACATCGTCGTGTCGGACAAGCGCGTTCGCCGCGATGGCCGCTTCATCGAGCGTCTGGGTTTCTACAACCCGACCGCCAAGGAAAACGAAGAAAGCATCCGCATTGCCCAGGATCGCCTGACCTACTGGAAGAGCGTTGGCGCGCAAGCCTCGCCCACGGTCCTTCGCCTGATCAAGCAAGCCGCTGCTGCGGCCCCCAAGGCGGCGGCCTAAGCCGTCCAGCACGGCGATGTTGCCCGCACTCGAAGCCGCCGAATTGCCGGCGGATGCGATCGAGGTAGGACGCATCGCCGATGCATGGGGCATCAAGGGCTGGTTCAAGGTCCTGCCCCACAGCGCCCGGCCCGAGGCGCTTTTTTCTTCCAAGCGCTGGTTCCTGCAGGCTCCCGGAGCCTCTGCGAACGCCGCTTTCAGGCTCGCGATCCGCGAAGCCAAAGAACATTCCGACTGCATCGTCGCCTCGTCCGAGGATGTGCCCGACCGCAATGCGGCCGAGGCCCTGCGTGGCGCGCGCGTGTTCGTGCCGCGCTCGAGCTTCCCGACCGCCGGCGATGACGAGTACTACTGGGTCGACCTGATCGGCCTGTCGGTCGTCAACCGCGAAGGCGTGACGCTCGGCACGGTGCGCGAACTGCTCGCGACCGGTCCGCAGACCACGCTGGTGCTCACCGCCGAAGAAGACGGCAAGACCGTCGAGCGGATGGTGCCTTTCGTCTCGGTCTTCGTCGACAAGGTCGACCTGCCCGCCCGTCTCATCACGGTCGACTGGCAACCCGATTTCTGATCCGGGGCTCGCGCGCATGCGCTTCGACGTCCTCACGCTCTTTCCCGAACTGTTCGCACCCTTCATGGCCAGCGGCGTGACGCGCCGCGCCTACGAGTCGAAGCAGGTCGAGGTCGTGCTCTGGAATCCCCGCGATTTCGCGCAGGGCAACTACAAGCGCGTGGACGACCGGCCCTTCGGCGGTGGCCCCGGCATGGTCATGATGGCCGAGCCGTTGGCGGCCTGCCTCGATGCGGCGCTGGCCGCGCGCGGGGCGCAGGCGCCGGTCGTGTTGTTTTCGCCCATTGGCGAGGCGCTGCGCCACGAAGCGGTCGAGAAGTGGTCGGCCAGCGAAGGCGCGGTGCTGGTCTGCGGCCGCTACGAAGGCATCGACCAACGATTTATCGACACGCGCGTCACCCACCAGATCAGTCTCGGCGACTTCGTCCTTTCCGGTGGCGAGATCGCCGCCATGGCGCTGCTCGATGCCGTGGCCCGGCTGCAGCCGGGCGTGCTCGGCGACGAGGCCAGCCATGTGCAGGACAGCTTCAACCCTGCGCTCGACGGCCTGCTCGATTGCCCGCACTACACCCGGCCCGAGCAGTGGAACGGGCAGGGTGTTCCGGCGCCGTTGCTTTCGGGACACCATGCGCAGATCGAGCGCTGGCGCCGCGACCAGCGGCTGGCCATGACGGCCGCCCGGCGCCCCGACCTGATCGACGCCGCCCGTGCGGCCGGCCGACTGGATGCGGCCGACGAGAAGACGCTGAAAAAAAAGCTATAATCCTCGGTTCCCCGATCCTCTGTCCGGCCGCGCCTGGCCTTTTGCCTCCCTCGGGAGCAGAAACCAACGGCGCCTTTTGTGCAGCCCGGCACGATCGACTATCAGGAAATCATGAACCTCATTGAAACCCTCGAGCAGGAAGAAATCGCCCGCCTCGGCAAGAAGATCCCCGATTTCATGCCCGGTGACACGGTCATCGTCAGCGTGAGCGTCGTCGAAGGCACCCGCAAGCGCGTGCAGGCCTACGAAGGCGTCGTGATCGCCAAGCGCAATCGCGGCCTCAACAGCGGCTTCACCGTGCGCAAGATCTCCAGCGGCGAAGGCGTGGAGCGTACGTTCCAGACCTACAGCCCGCTGATCGCCGGCATCGAAGTCAAGCGCCGTGGCGATGTGCGCCGCGCCAAGCTGTACTACCTGCGCGACCGCAGCGGCCGTTCGGCACGTATCAAGGAAAAGCTGCCGGGCAAGTCGCAGGCAGCATCGGCCGCCAAGTAAGCCGTCTTCCTGCAGTGCAAAAAGCCGCCGTTCTGGCGGCTTTTTGCGTTGGTCCCGTGCATTGCCGTGCGCCAAAAGACAGCACCGCATTTTTACGCTCTACTCCCTCACTGGCTTTCCTCATCTCTTGACCACCTCCGCCCTCCCCATGCAGCCCGCTCCCGTCGACCCCGTCAATGCCGTGGTGCCCCCCACGCTGCTGCCGATCGACCCGCGAAAAGCACCGGCGGTCGGCGGTGGCGACGGTCTGCCTGCGGTGGCCGCCGCGCAATTGACGGCGCAGGCCTTGCGCAAGCGCTTTGCCACGCCGCCCGCCTGGACGCCCGAACTGCGACGCGAGCCGCGGATGACCGACCGGGCACCGGCACAGGCGGCCGTGCTCGTGCCCATCGTCCAGCGCCCGCAGGGGGCGACCGTGCTGCTGACCGAGCGCACGACGCACCTGTCGACCCATTCGGGGCAGGTCGCGTTTCCGGGCGGCCGTGTCGACCCCGAGGATGCCAACATCGCGGCCGCTGCCTTGCGCGAGGCCTGGGAAGAAGTCGGTCTCTCGGCGCGGTACATCGAAGTGCTCGGCAGCCTGCCGACCTACACCACGGTCACTTCATTCATCGTGACGCCGGTGGTTGCACTGGTGCGGCCCGATTTCGAACTCACCATCAACCCCTACGAAGTGGCGCTTGCCTTCGAGGTGCCGCTGGCCTGGCTGATGGACCCGGCCAACCACCGCCGCCACACCGTGCCCGCCCCCGATGGCACCCAGCGCGAGTGGTATTCGATGCCCTACCAGGACGGCACCGACGAGCGCTTCGTCTGGGGCGCCACGGCCGGCATGCTGCGCAATCTCTACCGTTTCCTGAGCGCCTGAATCCCGCCTGAACCTTCAGGCTCTGTCGCTATCATCGAAGGATGAGCTTCTTTGCCATCCTGTGCGCGTTGCTGATCGAGCAGGTGAGGCCGCTGGGCCCTCGCAACCCTGTGTATGCCAGCGTTTTTTCGTGGACGCGCTGGACCAGCCGCAACTTCGATGCGGGCAAGCCTCATCACGGATGGATCGCCTGGGGCCTCGCGGTGTTCGTGCCCACGCTCGTGGCGCTCGGCGTGCACTGGCTGCTGGTGCTCACGCTCGGCCTGCCGTTCGCGGTGCTCTGGAGCGTTGCGGTGCTCTACGTCACCCTCGGCTTCCGGCAGTTCAGCCATCACTTCACCGACATCCGCGATGCGCTCGACGAGGGCGACGAGCCGCTCGCGCGCTCGCTGCTCGCACACTGGCAGGGCGTCGATGCAGCCGAACTGCCGCGCAGCGAGATCGTGCGCCATGTGATCGAGCATTCGGTCATCGCCGCGCATCGCCATGTGTTCGGCGTGCTGGCGTGGTTCTCCGTGATTGCTGCCATCGGCCTGGGGCCAGCCGGCGCGGTGTTCTATCGCATGAGCGAGTTCGTTGCGCGCTACTGGGCTCACAAGAACGGCGCCGCGGTGCAGCCTTCGAGCGTCTCGGTGCAGCATGCCGCCGAGCGCGCCTGGCACGGCATCGACTGGCTGCCCGCACGCATCACGGCCCTGGGCTTCGCGGTGGTCGGCAGCTTCGAGGAGGCCATCGACTGCTGGCGCAATGACGCACGGCGCTTCCCGAACGAGAACGACGGCGTGATCCTGGCGGCCACCTCCGGCGCGGTCAACGTGCGCCTGGGTGGCGGTTCGCTGAGCCCGATTCCGATCGCCGATCCCCTGCCGCGCGCCCAGGCCGGCGAATCGTTCGCCGACGGACGCAGGCCCGACAGCGGCAGCACGCCGGGACGCGAGCCCGAGCCCGGCCACCTGCGCAGCGTGGTCGGCCTGGTCTGGCGCTCGGTCGTGATGTGGATGGTGCTGCTGGCATTGCTCACCCTCGCTCGCCTGCTGGGCTGACGAGCGGCCGCGGAACACCATGACCATCCCAGTACCGGCTTTCTGGAGCCCGCGCATCGGCGCGCTCGAACCCTACGTGCCCGGCGAACAGCCGCGCATCGCCAACCTCGTCAAGCTCAACACCAACGAGAACCCGTACCCGCCGTCGCCGCACGCCGTCGATGCGATCCAGCAGGCGGCTGCGAATGGCCTGGAGCGATACCCGGACCCTACCTCGCTCGCGCTGCGTGAAGCGGTCGCACGGCGGCACGGCCTGAAGGCCGATCAGGTTTTCGCGGGCAACGGATCGGACGAGGTGCTGGCGCATGCCTTCTTTGCCTTCTTCCAGCAGGCCGAGCCCTTGCTGATGCCCGACGTGAGCTACAGCTTCTACAAGGTCTATGCCCAGCTCTACGGCATTGCCTGCGAGCTGCTGCCGGTCGATGAAGCCTTGCGCATCGATGTCGAGGCCATCGCGGCCCGCGCGCGCAGCGGCTGCGCAGGCATCGTGATCGCCAATCCGAATGCGCCTACCGGCATCGGACTGCCGCTGCAACGCATCGAACAGCTGCTCGCCTCCTGCCCCGGCCGCGTGGTGCTGGTGGACGAGGCGTACGTCGATTTCGGCGGCGAAAGCGCGCTGCCGCTGATCGACAGGTACCCGAACCTGCTCGTGGTGCAGACCCTCTCCAAATCGCGCTCGCTGGCCGGCCTGCGGGTCGGCTTTGCCTGCGGCCAGCAGCACCTGATCGAGGCGCTCGTGCGCGTCAAGGACAGCTTCAATTCCTACCCGCTCGACCGCCTCGCCGCGGCGGGCGCAGTGGCAGCGCTCGAGGACGAGGCCTGGTTCGAGACCACCCGCGACAAGGTCGTCGACACGCGCGAGGGGCTCAATCTCCAGCTCGAAGACCTGGGCTTCGAAGTGCTGCCCTCGCAGGCCAACTTCGTGTTCGCGCGCCATCCGGAGCGCGACGCAGCCGAACTGGCGGCCCTGCTGCGCGAGCGCGCGGTGCTGGTGCGCCATTTCAGGCAGCCGCGCATTGCGCAGTACCTGCGCATCAGCATCGGCTCCCGTGAGCAGTGCAGCACGCTGGTGCTGCGCCTGCAGGAAATCCTGACGCCGACATCATGAAGGAGGCCTCGTCGATGACGACCCGCAACGCCGATCCGCGCGCCGCCGCCTGTGCTGCCTTCTGGCAGGCCGTGAGCACCCAGCTCGAGAGCCTGCGCGTCTTGCCGGCCCGCGAGCTGGTGGAAGCGCTGAACGAGCTGCTGGAGCCCTTCTTTCCGCGGCTGGCCGCCGAGGTGCTGGGCGATCCACCGGCCTTCAGGCTCGTGCTGACGGCGCACGGTTCCGCGGAAGATTTCGAGGATCTCATGGCGCTGGTGCAGAGCGCCCCCTCGCTGCCCCAGGTCGAGGTGGAAGCCTTCCGGCAGCGCATGCGCGACGGCTTCAGCATGCGCATGAACGACTTCGAGCTGGCGAGCTCCGACGTTCTCGTGAAGCATGAGCCCTGCGATGGATTGGTGGCGCTGGAGATCGGCTTTGCCAAGCCCATTCCGATGGACATGCAGGATCACGCGCGCCACATGAGCCTGATCATGCTCGACCACATCCTGGGCGAGTACGACTTCGCGGTGAAGGTCGGTCCGGTCGATCATGTCGAGGCTGGCGAAGGCGCTTCTTCTTTCGACGGCCTGCCGCTCGACGACTTCGTGCCGGTGTTCGACGCCTGCTGGCGCGACGAACTCGGCCACACCGGCGTGTTTCCCGCGGGCGAGCATTCCTGGTCCGGCATGACCGCCACGCGCGAGGCCGAAGACGGCAGCGAGATCGAGATGGTCGTGATGCGCAACGATGCGGCCAATGCGCTGCTGGCGCGCGCCGACCTGTCCCATCGCCTCTCGGCGGCCGTTCCGGTCGAATCGGGCGAGGCGCTGGAGCAGGCGCGCAGCTACGAAGACCGGCTGACGGCGCTGCTGCAAAAACACGAGGAAGGCTGCTGCACGCACGTCGTGCTGGAGCAGGGCATTCGCACCGTCAGCTATCAGGTGGCCGACCCGGCCATTGCACTGGCGCATGCGCGCTCGCTCGAAGCGGACGCGGGCTTGCCGGTCACGCTCGACGTGGCCTTCGAGCCCGACTGGAAGGCGTACAGGGTCTGGCTCGACTGAGCAGCCTCAGTAGCGCGTCTGGCTCAGCTCGGCGAACAGCTCGCCGTAGATCTTGTAGCGCGACGCACTGATCGGGCCTGCGTGGGTCGGCGATTCGACGTTCGAGATCACCCCGCAGCCGGGTTCGTGCAGGTGCGTGCAGTTGTAGAACTTGCAGTCCCCGGTGTGCTCGGCAATGTCGGGCATCAACCCGGCGAGCTGCATCGGCTCGATGTGGTTCAGGCCGAATTCCTGGAAGCCCGGCGAGTCGATCAGGCCGGTGGTGCGCGCTTCGTCGATCCAGTACCAGGTGGTGCTCGTGGTCGTGTGCTTGCCTGAATTCAGCGCCTGCGAAATCTCCTGGGTCAGCACGGTCGCGCCCGGCACCAGCAGGTTGGTCAGGGTGCTCTTGCCCGAGCCGGAGGGGCCGAGCACGAGGGTCGACTTGCCGGAGAGCAGCTTCATCAACGACGCGTAGTCCGCCTCGCCGGATGCCTTGAGCGAGAGCGGCAGCACGCCGTGGTGCATGCGGCGGTAGGGCGCCAGCTTGTTCCAGGCGCGTTCGAAGGGCTCGACCAGGTCGCTCTTGTTGAGGGCGATGATCGGCGTGATGCGTTCGGCCTCCGCCGCGATCAGTGCGCGCGCCAGCTGATGCTCGGAGAACTCCGGCTCGGCCGCGATCAGGATCAGCACATGGTCGAGGTTGGCCGCGAACGACTTGGTGCGGATCTCGTCCTGCCGGTAGAAGAGGTTGCGCCGCGGCAGCACCTCTTCGATGGTGCCTTCGTCCTCGGTGGCCTGCCAGCGCACGCGGTCGCCGACCACGGCCTGGCTCTTCTTGCCGCGCGGGTGGCAGATCAGCCGCTCGCCGGTGGGCGTCTCGACGAGGCAGTGACGCCCGTGGCTGGCAACGACGAGGCCGTCGTGAAGTGTCCGCGCGGCAGCCGCTGCGGGAGCGGCGCGGCCCGGCTTAGCCAAGGGCGTGTTCCCTCACGGTGCGGGGCTCGCAACCAGCGCGTCGGCCTGCCGCGCGCAATCGAAGTCGGTGACCGAGAGGCCGGCCACGTCGTGCGTGTTGAAGCGCACCACGCAGCGGTTGTAGTGCACCGAGAGGTCGGGATGATGGTCCTGCGTGTGCGCCACGAAAGCCAATGCGTTCACGAAGGCGATGGTCTCGAAGTAGTTGGCGAAGGTGAAGGTCTTCTCGATGGCGACGTCGGCGCCGTCGCCGGTGAGCTTCCAGCCGTCGAGCTTGGCGAGGCCGGACACGATCTCGGTGGCACTCAGTGCGTGACGGGGGGGGGTGTTTTTCCAGTCCTTGGGTTTGAACATGCTGCTCATGATGGGCTTCGCAGAAAAGGTGGGTCGATGATGGTCACGCCGCGGTCATGCGCGCAAGGCGCTCGGAGGCGGGCGGGTGGGAGTAATAGAACTTGACGAACACCGGGTCGGGCGTGAGCGTCGACGCGTTGTCCTGGTAGAGCTTGAGCAGGGCGGCGGAAAGATCGGCGCCGCTGGTCTGCGCCACGGCATAGGCATCGGCCTCGAACTCGTGCTTGCGCGACAGGCGTGCCGGCAACGGTGCGACGAAGAAGCCGAACACCGGCACGGCGAGCATGAACAGCAGCAATGCGAGCGCGCTGTTGGGCGCCGTCATGTTGGGCTGCACGCCGAGGCCCGTGTAGAACCAGACCTGGGTCGAGACCCAGCCCAGCAGGGCGAAGCCGGCGAGGCTCAGCGCGAACATCGCGATCAGCCGCTTCACGATGTGGCGGTGCTTGAAGTGGCCGAGTTCGTGCGCGAGCACGGCCTCCACTTCGCCGGCATTGAGCTGGCGCAGCAGCGTGTCGTAGAACACCACGCGCTTGCTCGCGCCGAAGCCGGTGAAGTACGCGTTTGCATGGGCGCTGCGGGTGCTGCCGTCCATCACGAACAGGCCCTTGGCTGCGAAGCCGCAGCGCTTCATCAGCGCCGTCACGCGCGCCTTGAGCGTCGGGTCGTCGAGCGGCTTGAACTTGTTGAACAGCGGCGCGATGAAGGTCGGGTAGATCAGCATCAACAGCAGGTTGAACCCCATCCACGCGGCCCAGGCCCAGAGCCACCAGAGCGTGCCGGCCGCGCCCATGAGCCACAGGATCAGCGCCGCAATCGGCAAGCCGATCAGCGCGCCGAGCAAGGTCGACTTGACGGTATCGGCCAGCCAGAGCTTCCAGGTCATCTTGTTGAAGCCGAAGCGCTCTTCGAGCCGGAAGGTCTGCCACAGCGTGAACGGCAGTTCGAGCAGTCCGCCGATCACCGCGAAGGCGGCCAGCAGCGCCAGCTGCTGCACCATGCCGCCGCCCATCCACAGCAGCAGCAGCCTGTTCAGCACGTCGAGCCCGCCAAGCAGCGTCCAGCCCAGCAGCAACGCCGTGCTCCAGGCCATCTCGACCAGGCCGAAGCGTGCCTTGGCGATGGTGTAGTCGGCTGCCTTCTGGTGGGCTGCGAGCGTGATGGTCTGCGCGAAAGCTTCCGGCACGGCGCCGCGGTGCTGCGCCACATGGCGCACCTGCCGGGAAGCCAGCCAGAACTTCACGAGCAGGCCCGCAACGAGCGCAGCCGCGAAAGCAATGGTGAAGATGAGCGAATAGGACATGGAGCGGCGAGTTTAGTCCCCGGTAAATCGGGGCGCAGGCCTTCGACGACAATCCTGCGATGCCCGAATCCCTTGACCCGACGCCCCCCGCCGCCGCGCCCACCCTGAAGAAAAGCGACCAGAACCTGGTCTGGCTGGACTGCGAGATGAGCGGCCTCGATCCCGAAAAAGAGCGCCTGCTCGAAATCGCCGTGGTCGTCACCGGCCCCGACCTCACGCCCCGCATCGACGGCCCCGTCCTGGTCATTCACCAGAGCGACGCCGTGCTCGACGCCATGGACGCCTGGAACAAGGGCACCCATGGCCGCAGCGGCCTGATCGACAAGGTGAAGGCTTCCATGCTCGACGAAGCCGCGGCCGAGCAGCAATTGCTGGAATTCATCGCCAAATACATCCCCCGCAGCGGCTCGCCCATGTGCGGCAACACCATCGGCCAGGACCGGCGTTTCCTGGTCAAGTTCATGCCCAAGCTCGAGGCGTACTTCCACTACCGCAATCTCGACGTCAGCACCCTCAAGGAACTGGCCAAGCGGTGGAAGCCCTCGGCCTACAGCGCCTTCAAGAAAAAGCAAGCGCACACCGCGCTGGCCGACGTGCACGAGTCCATCGAGGAACTCGCCCACTACCGGGAAAGCTTTCTGCGGCTGACCGATTGACAAGAGATTAGGTGAAAACCCGAAGTCGTGCCATAATCGCAGGCTTCGCTGATTTGAACGAGTCTTTGGACACAAATCAGCGTCTCTTGCATCTCCCTATCTTGCACACCGCGCCCGATCGCATTCGCTGATCAAAAAGGGCCACAGCCTCAGGCGTTGAGCCAGAAGCTGAATGTCGTTGGATGGTTGATGTTTTTAACCACCAACGGGGCGCCGCCTACGGCAGCGCTCGCGTTTGAGATTGATATTCATGACCGACGCTTTTGAAGCGCAGGGCGAGTTCGCGCCTGTGCAATCCGCTAACAACAACGAATTCACCGCCGCTGTGGACACCATGTCCGAAGCGCCCATCCTCGAGGCGCTCGACGCAGCCGCCCCCGAAGTGGCCGCGGTGGAAGAGCCCGCCCAGCCCAACGGCTTCATCAAGCTCGGCCTCGCGCCCGAACTGATCGCCGCCGTGGCAGACCTGGGCTTCACCCAGCCCACCACCGTGCAAGACAAGGTGATCCCGCTCGCCATGGGCGGTGAAGCCGGCCAGGACGGCAAGGCCCGTTTCGTCGACCTGATGGTCTCGAGCCAGACCGGCTCCGGCAAGACCGCCGCTTTCCTGCTGCCTGTGCTGCACACGCTCCTGAAGCGCCAGGCCGAAGCCGAAGAGGCCGCCAAGGCCGAATTCCAGCGCCTCGCCGCCGAAGCCGCTGCCCGCGGCGAAGCCGTGCCGAAGAAGCCGAAGCGCAAGGACCCGACCAACGCCCGCCATTTCAAGGCCGCCACCCCCGGCGCCCTGATCCTGTGCCCGACGCGCGAACTCGCGCAGCAAGTCGCGCACGACGCCATCGAACTGGTTCGCCATTGCCGCGGCCTGCGCATCGCCAACGTGGTGGGCGGCATGCCTTACCAGCTGCAGATCGCCAAGCTGCAGAACGCCGACCTCGTGGTTGCCACGCCCGGCCGCCTGCTCGACCTGCAACGCTCGCAGCAACTCAAGCTCGACCAGGTCAAGTTCCTGGTGGTCGACGAAGCCGACCGCATGCTCGACCTCGGCTTCTCCGACGATCTGGCCGAAGTCAACCAGCTCACCATCGAGCGCCAGCAGACGATGATGTTCAGCGCCACCTTCGCGCCGCGCATCCAGCAGCTGGCCCAGCGCGTCATGCGCGAGCCGCAGCGCATCACCATCGACAGCCCGCAAGAGAAGCACGTCAACATCAAGCAGTCGCTGTACTGGGCCGACAACAGCCAGCACAAGCGCAAGCTGCTCGACCACTGGCTGCGCGACACCAGCATCAACCAGGCCATCGTGTTCGCCAGCACGCAAGTCGAGTGCGACGGCCTCGCCAACGACCTGCAGCAGGAAGGCTTCAGCGCCGTGGCACTGCACGGCGCCCTGAGCCAGGGCCTGCGCAACCGCCGCCTGATGGCGCTGCGCCAGGGTCAGGTCCAGATCCTGGTGGCCACCGACGTTGCCGCCCGCGGCATCGACGTGCCGACCATCACCCACGTCTTCAACTTCGGCCTGCCGATGAAGGCCGAGGACTACACCCACCGCATCGGCCGCACCGGCCGTGCAGGCCGCGACGGCCTGGCCATCACCTTTGCCGAGTTCCGCGATCGCCGCAAGATCATGGACATCGAGCAATACAGCCGCCAGCAGTTCAAGGCCGAAGTGGTGGCAGGCCTCGAGCCGCAACAGCGCATGCCGCAATCGCGTCCGCCGATGGGCGAGTACCGTGGTGGCCGTGGCGACAACCAGTCGCGTGACCGCAAGTTCGGCAATGGCGGTGCAGGCGGCGGCGGTGGTTACCGCGGCGGCAACAGCGGCGGCTACGCCGGTGCCAGCGGCTTCAACGACCGCAACGCACGCGGTCCGGCCCCGAGCCAAGGTCACCAGGGTCCGCGCGGCTTCCAGGGCGGCAACAACGCCGGCTTCGGCGGCGGTCGTGACGACGGCGGCAACAACGGCGGTGGCGGCGGTTACGGCCGCAAGCCGGGCTGGGGCGATAGCGCCCCGCGCGGTGGCCACGGCCACGGTGGTGGTCGCGGCGACGGCGGCTTTGCGCCCCGCGAAGGCTTCGCACCCCGCGAAGGTTTTGCACCGCGCGGCAATGGCGCAGGCCATGGCGGCCCGGGCAAGGTGTTCGTGCCCCGCGACGCACAAAAGCGTGCGTTCAAGCCGACGCGCTGATCCATTCCAGAGCGGCCGACCGGCCGTCTCGCCCCAAAAGAAAGCCCGCGCTTCGCAAGAAGCGCGGGCTTTTTCATTGCGGGTTTCCGAGGGGTCTGGCGCAGCGATATTTGATTGACATCTGAATCGATGAAAAGTAATGTAATGGCGCATTGCTTCCCCGGTCCGCCGCGCGGCTGCCGGTTCATCGACATCTGCTTTTCAAATCTCGAACATGAAAATTGCGATTCTTGGCGGTGGCCACGGCGCCTACGCGGCCGCCGCAGACCTGTCCGAAGCCGGCCATGAGGTGCGCCTGTGGCGCCGCGACGCGGCTGCGCTCGAACCGGTCTTGCGAGCCGGTGCGATCACGCTGAAGGATGCCGACGGCACGCGCGAGGTGCCGCTCGCACTCGCCACCGCCGACATCGCCGCAGCGCTCAAGGGCGCCGAGCTGATCGTCATTCCCACGCCCGCCATCGCCCAGCATGACATCGCGCTCGCCATGGCGCCGCACCTGGTCGACGGTCAGGTCGTCTTCCTGCCGCCGGGAACCTTCGGCAGCTACGTGATGGCGAGGGCGGTGAAGCAGGCCGGCAACCATGCCGACGTGGCCTGGGCCGAGACCGGCACCTTGCCGTACCTCGCGCGCAAGCACGGCGAACGCGAAGTGAACGTCACGATCCGCGCGATCCGCCTGCCCACCGGCGTCTACCCGGCCCGCAAGGAGGCCGAAGCCATCGCGGTGATCCGCAAGGCCTACCCGGCCGTGCATGGCTGCGGCGATGCGCTCTCGGGTGCCCTGATGAACGCCGGCCCGGTTATTCACCCGCCGCTGATGGTGATGAACGCCGCGCCATTGCAGCACTTCGAGCGCTGGGACATCCACAACGAAGGCACCCAGCGCGCCGTACGCGACGTGACCGACCGGCTCGACCGCGAGCGCATGGCGGTGCGTGAAGCCTTCGGCCAGGGCGCGCCGCACTATCCGCTGGCCGACCATTACAACAACGACCAGTGGATGTACGGCGACGCCCACAAGCAACTCGTCAAGTCGGGCGACTGGCGCGAGAACATCGACCTGCACACGCACCGCTACATCACCGAGGACACCGAACTCGGGCTTGCCTTCCTGGCCTCGGCCGCGCGCCATGCCGGTGTGGACGCGCCCATCGCGCACGGCCTGCTGGCCATCGTCGGCGGCTTTCTCGGCCGCGACCTGCGCTACGGCCCGCGCACCTTCGAAAGCCTGGGCCTGGCCGAGTCGAGCGCGGCGCAGCTCAGGCAGAGGCTGCACGATGGCGAATGAGCCGCTGCCCCGTTTCGCTGCCGTCGGTGCCGGCCGCATGGGACGCGGCATCGCGATCGCGTTCGCCTATGCCGGCCACCGCATCTCGCTGATCGACCTGCGCCCGCGCAGCGACGAAGCCTGGCAACGCCTGCGCGACGAAGCGAAGGCCGAGATCGAGGTCAGCCTTGCAGGCCTGTCGCAGCTCGGCGTGATCGATGCGAAGCAGATCCTGGCCATCGCCGCCCGTGTGGAGTTCGTGAATGCCGCGGCCGCACCCCCAGCGCTCGCTGCGGCCGAGTTGGTGTTCGAAGGCGTGCCCGAAACCATGGAGGCCAAGCGCGAAGCCTTCGAGCAGCTCAACCGCCATTGCCGCGACGACGCCATCCTCACCTCGACCACCAGCAGCATTCTCGTGACGCAGCTCGCGGCGCTGGTGCGGCTGCCGGCGCGCTTTCTCAACATGCACTGGCTCAACCCGGCCTATGTGATTCCGGTGGTGGAACTCAGCTGCCACCCCGGCACCGATGCTGGAGTGCTGGCGCGCACCAGGTCGCTGATGGAAGAGATCGGCAAGCTGCCCGTGGTCTGCGGCGCATCGCCGGGCTACATCGTGCCGCGGCTGCAGGCGCTGGTGATGAACGAAGCCGCCCGCATGATCGAGGAGGGCGCCGCCACCGCCGAGGAGATCGACAAGGCCACGCGCTACGGCCTCGGCTTGCGTTTTGCCGCACTCGGCGTGGTCGAGTTCATCGACTTCGGCGGCTGCGACATCCTGCACCACGCGAGCCGCGAGATGTCGGCCTCGCTCGACAAGGGGCGCTACACCGCACCGGCCATCGTCGATCGCATGGTCGAGGAAGGCCGCCTCGGCCTCAAGAGCGGCAGCGGCTTCTACGACTACGAGGGGCGCGACATCGCCGCCTACCGGCGCGATGTGCTGTCGCGCACGCTCGGCGAACTGCGGCACGCGGGGCTGTGGCGGGCACCCGCCGAAGAGACCCGCTCATGACGATCCGCCGCGCCTTTGCCGACCTGTCGGTGGGGCAGGTGCACTACGCGGCGTGCGGCGATGCACATGCGCCTGTCGTGCTGCTGCTGCATCAGTCGCCGCGCAGCTGGGCCGAGTACCGCGAGGTGCTGCCGCTGATCGGCGCGCGGTACCGTGCCATTGCCATGGACACCGCAGGCTTCGGCGATTCCTCGGACGGCGGCGTGCCGGCAAGCATCGCGCAATGGGCACGCGTGGCTTGCGAGCTGCTCGATGCGTTGGACATCCGGCGAGCCGATGTCGTGGGTCATCACACCGGCGGTGTCGTGGCGATCGAACTGGCGGCCGCGTTTCCCGATCGCGTGCGCGGTCTGGTGCTGTCGTCCACGCCATACACCGACGAACCCTTCCGCGTCGCGCGGGCTCGGAAACCGCCCATCGACGAGGTCGCCCCGAGCGAAGACGGCAGCCATCTCGCCGCTCTGTGGCAAAAGCGCCAGGGCTTCTATCCGGTGGGGCGCCCCGATCTGCTCGAAGCCTTCGTGCGCGATGCATTGAAGGTCGGTCACCGTGTCGAAGAGGGCCATCGCGCCGTGGCTTCCTACCGCATGGAGGACCGCATCGGCCGCGTGACGCAACCCACGCTCATCATTCGCGCCACTGCCGATCCCTTCGCCGCGCCACATGCGGCGGAGCTGCAGCACCATCTGCCGAATGCGCGCATCGTCGACATCGAAGGCGGCATGGTCCCCTTGCCCGACCAGATGCCCGAGGCCTTCGCGCAGACGGTGCTCGACTTTCTTTCGACGCTGCCATGAAAGCCGTTCGCATCCACGGTTTCGATGCGCTGCCCGTGCTGGAAGAAGTGGACGACCCGGTGCTGCGATCCGGCCGCACCATCGTGCGCATGGAGGCCGCCACGGTCGGCCACATCGATCGCACCGTATGGCGCGGCAGCTTCCTTCGCCACCCGCCGCTGCCCTACACGCCGGGCGTGGAAGCCGCAGGCACCGTCGTCGCAAGCGAGCGCTACGCCGTCGGCCAGCGTGTGTGGCTGCGCGGCAGCGGCCTGGGCACGTTGTTCGACGGCACGTGGTGCGAGCAGATCGATGCACCCGATGAAGCGCTCGGCCCCTTACCCGATGCGCTGCCGATGACGCTCGGTGCCGCGTTCTTTTCACCCACGACCTCGGCATGGGTGGCATTGCATGAAGTCGCGAAGCTGCAGGCCGGAGAGCAAGTGCTGGTGACAGGCGCGAGTGGTGCCGTGGGCTCGCTCGTCGTGCAACTGGCACGCGATGCGGGCTGTACCGCGATCGCCGTCGACCCGCATGCCGAGCCTCCGCCGCCCGCGAGCGCAGACCTGCTGATCGACACCGTCGGGGGAAGCGTTCTCTCGGCGGTCTTGCCTTCCGTGCGTCCGGGTGGGCGCGCCGTGCTGATCGGCTACACCGCGGGGCCAACGCTGCAGCTCGAGATCGCGCACTTCCTGCAGCGTGACGTCGCGCTGCTGCCGCTCAACATGTTCAGGCGCGAAGCCGCCGGCCGCGCCGCAGCGCCGGAGTTGCTCGCGCGATTGGCCGATGGCCGCCTGCACCTCGACGTGCAGGGCTTCGCGCTCGCCGATGCCGCCGTCGCGCTCGAATGGATCGCGCAGCGCGGCCACCGGGGCCRCGCAGTGCTCGTGCCCTAGCTGCGCCTCTTGCGCAAGGGGCAAGGCGCCTCAGTCTTCTTCCGGCTCCCCGACCGGCACATGAACGTGCAGTTCGATCATTCGCCGCAGTGTCTGCTTCAGTTCTTCGGCGCGTCGGAGGCCGAAGGGTTCGAGCACGCGCCGCTCGTGGTCGCGTGCCAGTTCCATCAGGTGCTCGACGGCCTTCAGTCCCTCGCGTGTGATCCGCACCAGCGTGATGCGGCGATCACTTTCGTGGGGCAAGCGCTCGACCTGTCCGCGTGCTTCCATGCGGTCGAGCAGGCGCGTCACGGTCGGCTGCTTGGTCACGGTCACCTGCGCGAGCTGCCCGATGCTGATCGGCTCGCTGCCTGCCAGCGACGCCATCACGCGCCACTCCGACACGGAGAAACCCTGCTGCCGCGCCACCTCGTGGAACTCCGAGGAGATCAGCTGGCTGGCTTGCGCCAGCAGCGCCGGCAGGTAGTCATCGACGAAGCGATGCAATTCGGTGGGCTGCTCAGCCATGAAGGCACCTCATGGCCAGGCACCTCGAACCAGCCGCGGGCACGCTGCTTGCATGTCTAGGGTAATTCATGATTGTGGATACATTCATTTGTCAACATTATAGAAAGCGTGATGTGGCACCTGAAGCGCATCCTCCCACGAGAGAGAACAAGGACTGATATGGCTGAGCGTTCGTTCGTCGAAGAGGTCAAGAAGCTGCGGCTTTCCGGCGGAGATGTGTTCCGCGGTGAAGGCATTCTGGCGGTCACCAAGGCCCTGCTCGAATCCGGGGTTTCCTATGTGGCGGGCTACCAGGGCGCACCCATCTCGCACCTGATGGATGTGCTGGCCGATGCGCAGGACATCCTGGCCGAGCAGGGCATCCGCTTCGAGAACAGCGCGAGCGAGGCCACGGCCGCCGCCACGCTGGCCGCCTCCGTCAACTACCCGCTGCGCGGTGCAGTGACCTTCAAGGCCACCGTGGGCACCAACGTGGCCTCCGATGCATTGGCCAACCTCGCCTCGGGCGGCGTGACCGGCGGCGCGCTGATCATCGTGGGCGAGGACTACGGCGAGGGCTCGTCGATCATGCAGGAGCGCAGCCATGCGTTCGCGATGAAGTCGCAGATATGGCTGCTCGACCCGCGCCCCAACCTGCCGAGCATCGTCGATGCGGTGAAGCAGGGCTTCGATCTCTCCGAGGCGAGCAACACGCCCGTGATGCTGCAGCTGCGCATTCGCGCCTGCCATGTGCACGGCCACTTCATCGCCGGCGACAACCGGCGCGCGAAGTTCACGCTGAAGGATGCGCTCGAGAACCCGCAGCGCGACGTCGGCCGCATCGTGCTGCCGCCCGCGAGTTTCGTGCACGAGCAGGAAAAGGTAAGGGACCGCTGGCCCGCCGCAGTGCGCTTCATCGAGGAGCGCAAGCTCAACGAGTTCTTCTCCGAAGACGCCGACGACATCGGCATCATCGTGCAGGGCGGCAGCTACAACACGCTGCTGCGCGCGCTCGAGCGCCTGGGCCTGGCCGACGTCTACGGCAACACGCAGGTGCCGCTGTACGTGATGAACGTGGCCTATCCGGTCATCGAGAGCGAGGTCATCCGCTTCTGCGAAGGCAAGCGCGCGGTGATGATCTTGGAAGAGGGCCAGCCCAACTTCGTCGAGCAGAACCTCGCGACCATCCTGCGCCAGGCGGGCTCGACCACCGCGCTGCACGGCAAGGACATGCTGCCGGTGGCCGGCGAATACACAGCGTCCGAACTGCTGAAGGGCGCGCGCAGTTTCTGCGAGCGCTACGACCGGCTTGCGCCGCTGCCGGTGCCCGTACCGGTGCGCAAGGTGATCCCGCTCAAGGAGGTGGCTGGCATCGGCGTCGATGCCGCGCCCGAGCCGGCCCAGCTGTCCACCACGTTGGGCGAGGTGGTGCACGCCCGCCCGCCGGGCTTCTGCACCGGCTGCCCCGAACGCCCGATCTTCAGCGCGATGAAGCTGGTAGAGCGCGAGCTCGGAGCGCACCACGTCAGCGCCGACATCGGCTGCCACCTGTTTTCCATCCTGCCGCCCTTCAACATCGGCAACACCACCATGGGCTACGGCCTCGGCGGCGCCGGCGCCTCGGCGCTCAATGCGCCGGCCGGCAAGCGCGCGATCTCGATGATGGGCGACGGCGGCTTCTGGCACAACGGCCTGACGAGCGGCGTGGCGAACGCGGTCTTCAACAAGAGCGACAACCTCACCATCGTCGTCGACAACAACTACACCTCGGCCACGGGCGGGCAGGACATCCTCTCGTCGCATGCCGTCAACAAGACGCGCAGCACCGGCCACGCCATCGAACGTGCCGTGCGCGGCGTGGGTGTCGAATGGGTCCGGACCCTGCGCCGCACCTACGACGTCGCCGGCATGCGCGATGCGCTCAAGGAAGCACTGACCACCCAGACCAAGGGCCCCAAGGTCCTGATCGCGCAGTCGGAGTGCATGCTCAACAAGCAGCGCCGCGAGAAGCCGCTGGTGCGCAAGGCGATTGCCGACGGCAAGCGCATGGTCCGGGAAAAGTTCGGCGTCGATTCCGACACCTGCACCGGCGACCACTCGTGCATCCGCCTGTCGGGCTGCCCCTCGCTCTCGATCAAGCCCAACCCCGACCCGCTGCGCACCGACCCGGTCGCGACGGTGCTCGACAGCTGCGTGGGCTGCGGCGTGTGCGGCGAGGTCTCGCATGCTGCGGTGCTGTGCCCCTCGTTCTACAAGGCGCAGATCGTCAGCAACCCGAGCCGCTGGGACCGGGTGCGTGACCGTGTGCGCGCCGCCGTGATCGGCTGGCTGCAGCGTGGCGATGCGCGTCGCCGCGAAGCCTATGCGTTCTGAACGATGAACCAAGCACAACCTATCAAGATCGCGATCCTCGCCATGGGCGGGGAGGGCGGCGGCGTGCTGGCCGACTGGATCGTCGACATGGGCGAGGCCAACGGCTACGTCGCCCAGACCACCTCGGTGCCGGGGGTGGCTCAACGCACCGGCGCCACCATTTACTACGTCGAGCTTTATCCGACCGCGCAGGCCGAGGCGGATGGCGGTCTGCCGGTGCTCGCACTGATGCCACTGCCGGGGGATGTCGACGTGGTGCTGGCTTCGGAACTCATGGAAGCGGGTCGTGCCGTGCAGCGCGGGCTGGTCACTTCTGATCGCACCACGTTGATCGCTTCCACGCACCGTGTGTTCTCCATCGCGGAGAAGAGCGCGCTCGGTGATGGCCGCGTCGACAGCACGCAATTGCTTGCACATACGGCCAAGGCGGCCAAGCGCTTCATCCGCTTCGACATGGCGCAGGCGGCCGAAGCATCGGGCAGCGTGATCAGTGCCGTGCTGTTCGGCGCGCTGGCGGGCTCGGGCGTGCTGCCTTTCAGCCGCGCGCAGTTCGAGGCGACCGTCGAGCGCGGCGGCGTGGGCGTCAAGCCCAGCCTCAAGGCCTTCGGTGCGGCGTTCGCGCGAGCCCAGGGTGGCGACGATGGCGAAACACCGCCGGAAGCGGTGATCGCCGCCCCGGCTCCCCAGCCGCGCCATCCGRCCGTGCGCGCGCTGGTCGAGCGGGCGCAGCAGGAATTCCCGGCTGCGGCGCAGGACTTCCTGCTCGAAGGCGTGCGCCGCCTCATCGACTACCAGGACCCGGCCTACGCGGGCCTGTACCTCGACCGCATGGCTGCTGTCGCTGCCTTGCCGGGCAGCGGCGACCACCGCCTGCTTCGCGAAACCGCGCGGCACCTCGCACTCTGGATGTCCTACGAAGACACCGCCCGCATCGCCGCGCTCAAGACCCGGGCGACCCGCTTCGAGCGCGTGCGCGGCGAGGCTCGCGTGCAGCCGGGCCAGGTGCTCGCCATCAACGAATACATGCACCCGCGCCTGCAGGAAATCTGCGAGACGCTGCCGGGCGGCATCGGCCGCTGGCTCATGAACTCGACGTTGCCGAAGAAGCTCGTCGAGCGCTTCACCCGGAAGGGCCGTGTGATCCAGACCAGTTCGCTGCACGGCTACCTGATGCTGCGCACCGTGGCCGCGATGAAGCGCTGGCGCCGCTCGACGATGCGCTACGCCGAGGAAAACCGGCGCATCGAGGAATGGCTGCAGCGCATTGCCGCCACCGCGCAGCACAACCCCGAGCTGGCCGTCGAGCTCGCCCAGTGCCAGCGCCTGGTCAAGGGCTACAGCGACACGCACGAGCGCGGCACTCGCAACTACGACACCTTGATGCGCGCCGTCGAGCGTGCCGGCACGGCGCTCGCGCCTGCCACCTTGCGCGAACTGCGCGACGCCGCGCTCGCCGACGAACACGGCCACAAGCTGCAGGCCGTGCTGGCGCAGCACGCCCTGGCCTGAAGAGACAAAGATGACTGCCCCATCCGCAACCCTTCGACTGCGTGTCACCGAGGTGCACGAACTGAACCCGCTGATCCGGATGCTCCGGCTGCGCGCCGACGATGGCCGCGCCTTGCCCGGCTTCGCGGCCGGTGCGCACATCCGCGTGCAGGTGTCGCTCCCTGAGGGCAAGACCGACTGGCGCCACTATTCGCTGATCAACTTCGCGACCGAGCGCAATGCCACCAACGCACCGGCCGAGTACGTGATCGCCGTGCGCAAGGAAGCGGAGGGCCGCGGCGGTTCGCGCTTCATGCACGAGCAGCTGAAAGAAGGCGACACGATCGCCATCGAGGCGCCGAAGAACGACTTCCCGCTGCACACCGGCCCCGGCGGCACGGTGCTCGTCGCGGGCGGCATCGGCGTCACGCCGCTTGCGAGCATGGCCGCCCGCCGCCGCGCCGAGGGTGCGACGGTGCGCATGCACTACGCCGGCCGCAGCCGCGACCTGATGGCCTTCCTGCCGGAGCTGCAGGCACTGCTGGGCGACGACCTGCGCGTGCACGCCGACGCCGAGGCCGATGCGCCGCTCGACATCGACGCGCTGCTCGACGGCGTGCCTGCCGGCGATCGCCTCTACGTCTGCGGCCCCAAGGTCATGCTCGACGCCGTGCTGGCCCGCACCCAGGCGCGCGGCTGGGAACACGGCCGTGTGCACTTCGAACTCTTCACCGAACCCGTCGCGGAAGAGGGCGACCAGCCCTTCGAGGTGGAGCTTGCCCAGTCGGGCCAGCGCTTCACCGTACCGGCCGATCAGAGCATTCTCGATTGCCTCATCGAACACGGCTGCGACCCGATGTTCGACTGCAAGCGTGGCGAATGCGGCGTGTGCGCCGTGCCCGTGCTCGAAGGCGAGATCGAGCACCGAGACTACGTGTTGACCGCCCGCGAGAAGGCGGAAGGCAACGTCATCCAGATCTGCATTTCGCGCGCCAAAGGTCCGCGCCTGGTGCTCGACATCTGAAGGAGCGATGAGAACCATGCCCTCGTACCGAGACAACCCCGATGCCGTCCGCGCGCTGGTGCAGAACGACCGCGTGCACCGCGACCTGTACACCAGCCAGGAACTGTTCGAGCTGGAGCAGGAGCACTTCTTCGCCAACACCTGGAACTACGTCGGCCACGAGAGCCAGCTGCCGAAGCCGGGCGACTGGATCAGCAACGAGATCGCCGGCCGCCCGCTGATCGTCGTGCGCCACACCGACGGCAGCGTGCGCGCGATGATGAACCGCTGCGCCCACAAGGGCTCGCGGCTGGTGAGCGCGCCCTGCGGCAACACCGGCAAGTTCTTCCGCTGCCCGTACCACGCCTGGACCTTCAAGACAGACGGTTCGCTGCTCGCCATTCCGCTCAAGACCGGCTACGAGAACACCGCGTTGAACGAATGCGAGTCGGCCAAGGGGCTGACCACGTTGAAGCACGTGCGCAGCCATCGCGGCTTCATCTTCGTCAAGATCAACGACGCGGGCCCGGACTTCGACGAATACTTCGGCGACTCGTTGAGCTCCATCGACAACATGGCCGACCGTTCGCCCGAAGGCGAACTGGAGATCGCGGGCGGCTGCCTGCGCTTCATGCACCAGTGCAACTGGAAGATGTTCGTGGAGAACCTCAACGACACCATGCACCCCATGGTGGCGCACGAATCCTCGGCCGGCACGGCCAAGCGCATGTGGGCCGACAAGCCCGCCGACGAGCCCAAGCCCATGGCGGTCGAGCAGTTCGTGCCCTTCATGTCCGACTACAAGTTCTTCGAGGACATGGGCATCCGCACCTACGACAACGGCCACAGCTTCACGGGCGTGCACTTCAGCATCCACAGCAAGTACAAGGCGATCCCCGCGTACGACGACGCCATGAAGGCGCGCTACGGCGAAGAGAAGACTGCGCAGATCCTCGGCATGGCCCGCCACAACACGGTGTACTACCCGAACCTCACGATCAAGGGCGCGATCCAGGCGATCCGCGTGGTGAAGCCGATCTCGGCCGACAAGACGCTGATCGAGAGCTGGACCTTCCGCCTCAAGGGCGCGCCGCCCGAGCTGCTGCAGCGCACCACCATGTACAACCGGCTCATCAACTCGCCCTTCTCGGTGGTGGGGCACGACGACCTGCAGGCCTACCGCGGCATGCAGGCCGGGCTGCACGCGAGCGGCAACGAGTGGGTCAGCCTGCACCGCGACTACGACCCGTCGGAGCTGAAGGGCGGCGAGATCACCACGGGTGGCACCAACGAGCTGCCGATGCGCAACCAGTACCGCAGCTGGGTCGAACGCATGACGGAGACGATGTGATGGCCATCGACATCCAAGTCACCCGCCATGACCTGATCGACTTCGTCGTGAACGAAGCGCACCTGCTCGACACACGCCGCTACGAGGCGTGGAACGCGCTCTTCACCGATGACGCCTTCTACTGGATTCCTCTGGTGCCCGACCAGGAAGACGGTCTCAACCACACCTCGCATCTCTACGAGGACAAGCTGCTGCGCGAGCTGCGCATCGAGCGGCTCAAGAGCCCGCGCGCCTTCTCGCAGCAGCCGCCGAGCCGCTGCCATCACCTGCTGCAGGTGCCGGTGGTCGAACAGTTCGATGCCGAAGACAACCGCTTCGTGGTGCGCACCGAATTCCACTACACCGAGTCGCGGGGCGATGAGCTGCAGTTCTATGTCGGCACCTTCTTCCATCACCTCGTGGTGCAGGACGGCACGCTGCGCATGACGCTCAAGCGCGTCAACCTTCTCAACTGCGACGCGGCCCTGCCGGCCGTGCAGCTCTTCATCTAGGGACGCGATGCCACACGCCACCGTCCATCAAGTCTTCACGGCGACCGCGGCGCGCACGCCGGGGGCCGAGTTCCTGTTCACCGAATCGGTGACCGCGGCCGCCTACGGCATCGCGGCCGGCGCGATTCGCTGGGGCGAAGCCGCGGCCGAGGTCGAGCGTCTGCGCGTGGCCTATGCGGAAGCCGGCTACGGGCACGGCCACCGCGTCGGACTGCTGCTGGAGAACCGGCCTGCTTTCCTTTTTCACTGGTTCGCGCTCAACGCACTGGGCGTGAGCGTGGTACCGATCAATGCCGAGATGCGCTCGGCTGAACTCATCTACCTGATCGGCCACAGCGAGATCGGCCTGGCTGTGACGCTGTCGGAGCGTGCTGCTGACTTGCGTGCGGCGGCGGCCCAAGCGGGCGTGGTCTTTGAAACGATGGGGCCCGACGACACGATACCTGCTGCCAGGACTGCCGCGCCTCGCGCTGACAAAGCCATCGGCGTCGACACCGAATGCGGCCTGCTCTACACCTCGGGCACCACCGGGCGCCCCAAGGGCTGCATCCTGAGCAACGCCTACTTCCTGCGTGCGGGTGATTGGTACGCCGCGCTCGACGGCGTGTGCAGCATCCGGCCCGACACCGAGCGCGTGATCACCCCGCTGCCGCTCAACCACATGAACGCGATGGCGTTTTCCACGATGGTGGTGCTGGTCGCGGGCGGCTGCCTGGTGCAGCTCGACCGCTTCCATCCGAAGACCTGGCTGGCGAGCGCGCGTGAAAGTGGCGCGACCATCGTGCACTACCTCGGCGTGATGCCGGCCATGCTGTTGTCCGCCTCCGCATCGCCGGCCGACAGCGACCATGCGATCCGCTGGGGTTTCGGCGCCGGCGTGGACCGCAAGAACCACGCGCCCTTCGAGGAACGCTTCGGCTTCCCGCTGGTCGAGGCCTGGGCCATGACCGAGACCGGCGCCGCTGCCTGCATCATGGCCAACCGCGAGCCGCGCCTGGTGGGCACCAGCTGCTTCGGGCGGCAGGAAGATTTCGTGCAGATCCGCCTCGTGGGCGAAGACGGCAGCGATGTTGCCGTCGATGCGCCGGGCGAACTGCTCGTGCGTTCGGCTGGCGACGACCCGAAGCGCTACTTCTTCTCTGGCTACCTGAAGGACGAGGATGCCACGCGAGAAGCCTGGGCCGACGGCTGGTTCCACACCGGCGACCTGGTGCGCCGCGATGCCGAGGGCAACTTCTTCTTCGTCGACCGCAAGAAGAACGTGATTCGCCGCAGCGGCGAGAACATCTCGGCCGTCGAGGTCGAGAGCGTGCTCAACCAGCATCCGGCCGTGAAGACCTCCGCCGTGGCCGCCACACCCGATGCGGTGCGCGGCGACGAGGTGCTGGCCTGCATCGTGATGCGCGAAGGCACCGATGCATCGCAGCGGGCAGCCGTCGCAGCCAGCATCGTCGAGCATGCGCTTGCGCAGCTTGCCTACTACAAGGCGCCGGGCTACGTGGCCTTCGTCGACGCGCTGCCGCTCACGCCTTCGCAGAAGATCCAGCGCGGTCAGTTGCGCGAGATGGCTCAGTCCCTCCCGGGGCAGAGCCATTGCGTCGACACCCGCGCGATGAAGAAGAGGCAGGCATGACACGCAAACGACTTTCCTACGAAGGCGTCGCGGTGGCCGTGCCGGTCACCGTGCCCTATGTCCGTTACTCCACGCACACCGCGCACTGGTTCATCGGCCAGGCCATCGAGGCCCTGGTCGAGAGCAGCGGTGTACCGAAGGAGCAGATCGACGGCCTGTGCCTCAGCAGCTTCTCGCTCGCGCCCGACACGGCCGTGGGCGTGACCCAGCACCTGGGCCTGTCGCCGCGCTGGCTCGACCATGTGCCGACCGGCGGCGCCTCGGGCGTGATGTGCCTGCGCCGCGCCGCGCGGGCGGTGCAAGCGGGCGATGCCGACATCGTGGCCTGCGTGGGCGCCGACACCAACCACGTCGACTCCTTCCGCCAGACGCTCGGCAGCTTCAGCAACTTCGCGCGCGATGCGAGCTACCCCTACGGCTCGGGCGGTCCCAATTCGATCTTCGCCTTCATCACCGCCAACTACATGCGCACCTACGGCGCACGGCGCGAGGACTTCGGCCGCATCGCGGTGGACCAGCGCACCAACGCGCTCGGCAACCCGAACGCGATGTTCAAGAAGCCGCTGACGCTCGACGAGTACATGGCCGCGCGGCCCATCTCCGACCCGATCCATCTGTTCGATTGCGTGATGCCCTGCGCGGGTGCCGATGCCTTCCTCGTGATGAGCGAGGAGCGTGCGCGCGACCTGGGCCTGGCGCATGTGGTGATCCGCGGCGCCATCGAGCGGCACAACGCCTATGCCGACGACCCGGTGATGGTGCAGGGCGGCTGGCGCATGGACCGCGACGACCTCTATGCGCAGGCCGGCGTGCAGCCCGCCGCGCTCGATTTCGTGCAGACCTACGACGACTACCCGGTCATCGTGATGATGCAGTTCGAAGACCTGGGCTTCTGCGAGAAGGGCGAGGGCTCGGCCTTCGTCCAGTCGCACACGATGACCTTCGATGGCAGCTTTCCGAACAACACGAGTGGCGGGCAGCTCTCGGCCGGTCAGGCCGGTGCGGCAGGCGGTTTCCTCGGCATGGTCGAGGCGATCCGCCAACTGACCGACCAGGCGGGCCCACGCACTGTCCCGGACGCCCAGCTCGGCCTCGTCGCTGGTTTCGGCATGGTGACCTATGACCGCTGCCTGTGCACCGGCGCCGTCATCCTCGGGAGACCCGCATGACGATGCCTTTGATGCGCCCCCCGCGCAAGAACCCGGTGCTGCGGACCCGGCAGATGAACCTGCCGCCCGGCGCGCGCGGCCGCGTGGCGCTCGGCCTCACGGCGGCCGCTGCCGAAGGCCGCTTCGAACTGCAGACCTGCGAGGACTGCGGCACCGTGCAGTACCCGCCGCGCGAGGTCTGCCACAAGTGCCTCTCGGCTGCGCTGCGCTGGCGCCAGCAGAGCGGCGAGGGCGAACTGCTCGGCAGCACCACGCTGCATCACAGCAACGACCTGTTCTTCCGCGAGCGGCTGCCCTGGCGGCTGGGCCTGGTGCACCTCGATGCCGGCCCGACGCTCATGGTCCACCTGCACGGCGAGGTTGGCGATGCGCCCACCCGTGTGCGTGTCGGCGCCCGGCTCGACCGCGCGGGCCAGGCCGTTCTCATTGGTTTTCCGAATGAAGGGAGTGCCCATATGGCCGACGACAAGATGCTCCGTGAAATGACCAGCGACCCCAAGTTCCGCAAGGCGCTGGTGACCGACGGCAAGACCGAAACGGGCCAGGCCATCGTGCGCGCGCTGGTCAAGGCTGGCGCCGACATCGTCTGGGTCGGCCATGCCGAACCGTGGAAGAAGATGGGCGACGGGCTCGACGACATCTCGGCGCTGCCGCAGGTGACGCTGGTGCCGCTGGACCTGACCAACGGCCGGCAGGTGACCGAGCTGGCGGGCTCCATCGGCGGCAAGGTCGACATCGTGATCAACAACGCCGAGGTGCACCGCACCTTCGGCATCGGCGCGCGCCGCGGGACCGACGTGGCCAAGGCCGAGATGGACATCAACTACTTCGGCTTGCTGCGCCTCGCGCAGGAGTTCGGCCCCGCGCTCAAGGGCCGCTCGGCCGATGGTGCGACGGGCGCAACGGCCTGGGTCAACCTGCTGTCGATCTACGCACTCAGCAACTTCCCGCCGCACGGCACCTTCAGCGCCTCGAAGGCCGCGGCGCATTCGCTGGCGCAATGCCTGCGTGCCGAGATGCGGCCGGCCGGCATTCGCGTGATCAACGTGTTCCCGGGGCCCATCGACGACGAATGGAACCAGCACACGCCGCCGCCCAAGCTGGCGCCCACGGCCTTGGCCAACGCGATCGTCAAGGCGCTGCGCGACGGCGTCGAAGACGTCTACCCCGGTGACGTGGCGCAGGAATGGCTGGAGCGCTGGCGCGAGAACCCCAAGGTGCTCGAACGCGAGCTGGCCGCAGGCGGCTGAGACAGGAGCCATACGATGACGACAACCACCGAACTGATGTCCGCTGCCGAAATCCTCGGCGGCCTGGTGACCGCGATGGCCAGCGGCCGCATCCGCGTGATCGACCTCACGCAGACGCTCACGCCCGAATTTCCGCAGATCGCCTTGCCGCCGGAGATGGGCCAGTGCTGGCCGTTCCGCATCGAGGAAGTGTCGAAGTACGACGAGCGCGGCCCCGGCTGGTACTGGAACAACTTTTCCTGCGGCGAGCACACGGGAACGCACTTCGACGCCCCGATCCACTGGATCTCGGGTCGCGACCTGCCGAACAACTCGGTCGACACCATTCCCGTGCAGCACTTCGTGGCGCCGGCTTGCGTGATCGACTGCTCGGCCGACGTGCAGTCCGACGACGACTACCTGCTGAGCGTGGCCGACATCGAGCGCTACGAAGCGGCGCATGGCCGCATTCCGAAGGGTGCGTGGGTTCTGATGCGCACCGACTGGTCCAAGCGCAGCGACCCCGAGGCCTACCAGAACTTCGACGAGACCGGCCAGCACACGCCCGGCCCGAGCACCGAAGCCGTGCGCTTCCTGGTGGAGCAGCGCGACGTGCTGGGCTTCGGCTCCGAGGCCATCGGGACCGATGCGGGGCAGGGATACCACCTGCGGCCGCCGTACCCGTGCCACTACTACATGCACGGCGCGGGACGCTACGGCCTGCAGTGCCTCAGCAACCTCGACCTGCTGCCGCCATCGGGCGCGGTGCTGATCTGTCCGCCGCTCAAGATCGAGAAGGGCAGCGGCAGCCCGCTGCGCGTGCTGGCCTTGGTGGGAGCCTCGGCATGAACACGGCGCCCAAGGTCGCGGCCGTCACCGGCGGCAGCGCCGGCATCGGCAAGGCGATCTGCGAAGACTTGCTCGCGCAGGGCTACGAGGTGATATCGCTCGCACGCCGCAAGGCCGAGATCGGCCATCCGAAGCTGCACAGCCTAGAGGTCGACCTGAGCGACCGGGCAGCGACAGGCGAAGCGGTGCGCGAAATGGTCGAGCGCTTTGCGCCGACCACCATCGTGCACAACGCCGGCGTCATCCGTGCTGCGTTGCTGCCCGAAGTGAAGCTCGACGATCTCGACGCGCTGGTCGACCTGCACCTGGGTTGCGCAATCCAGCTCGTGCAGGGCGCACTGCCGGCCATGCGCGCACAGCGCTTCGGCCGCGTGGTGCTGCTGTCGTCGCGCGCCGCGCTGGGCCTTGCCACGCGCACCAGCTATTCCGCTACCAAGGCCGGCATGCTGGGCATGGCACGCACCTGGGCGCTCGAGCTTGCTGCGGACGGCATCACGGTGAACGTGGTCGCGCCCGGCCCCATTCGCACCGACATGTTCTACGACGTGGTCGAAGCCGGCAGCGAGAAGGAACGCGCACTCGCGGCCTCCGTGCCCGTCAAGCGACTCGGCGAATCGGCCGATGTGGCACGCGCCGTGCGTTTCTTCGCCGACCCCGACAGCAGCTTCATCACGGGGCAGGTGCTCTACGTCTGCGGCGGCACCAGCGTCGGCAGCCTCGCCCTCTAGTTTTTCAGCGTTCTTCTCGTTCATCCATCACCTCTGGAGCATCGCCATGAAAGTCCTGAACCGATTCCGTGTCCTCGCGGGCATAGCCATGGGCCTCGGCGCCCTGAGCACCGCGGGCGCGTGGGCCGCCGATCTCAAGGTCGGTTTCATCACTTCGCTGTCGGGACCGGTGTCGTCGCTCGGCATTCCCTATGAAAAGGGCATGAAGGCCGCGCTCGCCTACAAGGCCGATCTCGGCGGCCGCAAGATCCAGCTGGTGCAGCTCGACGATGCGTCCGACCCGTCCACGGCCGCACGCAACGCCCGCAAGATGATCGACGAGGACAAGGTCGACGTCATCATCGGCACGGCCGGTTCGCCCGGCGCGCTGGCCATTGCCGGCGTGGCGCGCGAAACGAAGACGCCGCTGATCTCGATTGCCAACGCCAACCTGCCGGGCGAAGAGGGCGCGTGGATGGTCACGCTGCCGCAGCCCGCACCGCTGATGGTGAGCGCGGTGGTCGAGCGCATGAAGAAGTCGGGCGTGAAGACGGTCGGCTACATCGGCTTCTCCGACGCCTGGGGCGACCTGGTGTACGACGCGCTGCAGAAGAGCGCGGAGCCGGCCGGCATCAAGATCGTGTCGAACGAGCGCTATGCGCGCGCCGACTCGTCGGTTACCGGCCAGGTGCTGAAGATCGTGGCGCTGCGTCCCGATGCGGTGATCACGGGCACCTCGGGCACGCCCGGCGCGCTGCCCTACCTGGCGCTTGCGGAGCGAGGCTACAAGGGCCAGATCTACGGCATGCATGCGCTGATCAACCCCGACTTCGTGCGCGTGGGTGGCGCCTCGGTCGAGGGGCTGCTCGCCCCCACCGGCCCGGTGATCGTGGCCGAGCAGCTGCCGAACGAGAACCCGATCCGCAAGGTGTCGATGGACTTCCGTGCCGCCTACCAGAAGGCCAACGGCGCACCGCCGACCGATGCCTTCTCGGCCTACACCTTCGATGCG
This sequence comes from Variovorax sp. P4_B10, assembly GCF_056402375.1. Lineage (NCBI taxonomy): Bacteria > Pseudomonadati > Pseudomonadota > Betaproteobacteria > Burkholderiales > Comamonadaceae > Variovorax > Variovorax sp. P4_B10. The sequence continues at coordinate 72,103 of NZ_JBFUHN010000006.1, forward strand.
TGGTTGCTGTACCTCGATGCGGCGCAGCGCGCGCTCGCCACCAAGGCCGAACCGGGAACGCCGCAGTTCCGCCTGGCGCTGCGCGACGCCATCGTGAGCACCAAGGAGTTGGTGGGCACGCACAGCGTCTACAACTTCAAGCCGAACGATCGCTACGGGTCGGACGAGCGCTCGCGTGTTGTCGTGAAGCTTGAGAAGGGCCAGTGGAAGCTGGTTCCCTGAAATGAAGCCTTGCTCTTCTGTTCATCGCGGTGTGTTTGAGGTGCGCTGTTCAGGGCGCGATCACGCCGACGGGGTGCCTTGCTCCGCGAATGTCCCCCGGCGCGGCCTAAGGCCGCATGCCTCCTCCTTTATTTCGCTGCGCAAGGCACCCCATCGGCGTGATCGCTCAGAGCACTGGTTGATCGGCCGCAAACCAGCGGCGTGCCCTCGTGCACAGGGCACCGGGTGCTCCCCGCAGCGAAATAAAGGAGGAGCGAAGCGGGGGACATTCGCGGAGGGGAGTACCCGGTGGCCTGTGCACACGCCCTGAACAACAGCGCCCCGAACACAACAACCAACCCGCATCACAACGCAAGGTGGAGCACCTACGATGAAACAGAATCTGGTTCGAATCCTCGGCGCCACCGCGGTGGCACTGGCAGCCGCTCAGGCCATGGCGGCCGACCTCAAGATCGGCTTCATCAGCTCGCTCTCGGGGCCAGTCGCCGCATTGGGCGTGCCGTACGAAAAGGGCATTCGCGCAGCCATCGCCGAGCATCCCGAGATCGGCGGACGCAAGGTCCAGCTGATCGTGCTCGACGACGCCTCCGACCCCACCACCGCCGGCCGCAACGCGCGCAAGCTGGTGACGGAAGACAAGGTCGACGTGCTGATTGGCACCTCGGGCGTACCGGGCGCGATGGCCATCGCCTCGGTGGCGCGCGAGCTCAACACACCGCTGATCTCTCCCACGCCGGTGACCATTGCCGGCCCGGAAGGCGCGTGGACCGTCACGGTGTCGCAGCCGTTCCCGCTCATGGTGGCGGGCGTGGTGGACCGCATGAAGAAGTCGGACGTGAAGACGGTGGCCTTCATTGGATTTTCGGACGCGCTGGGCGACCTCGCCTACGACTCGCTGAAGAAGAGCGCGGACGCCGCCGGCATCAAGGTGGTGGCGAACGAACGCTATGCGCGCAGCGATTCTTCGGTGGCGGGGCAGGTGCTGAAGATCGTCGCGACCCGGCCCGACGCGGTGTTCGCGGGCAACTCCGGCACGCCCGGCGCGTTGCCCTACATCGCACTGGCCGAGCGCGGCTACAAGGGCAGGATCTACGGCACGCACGGGCTCATCAACGCCGACTTCGTGCGCGTCGGCGGTGCGTCCATCGAGGGCCTGCAGGTGCCCAGCGGGCCGGTGCTGGTGGCCGACCAGCTGCCCGAAAGCAACCCGATCAAGAAGGTGTCGATGGGCTTCCGCGGTGCCTACCAGAAGGTGAATGGTGTGGCGCCGACCGATGCCTTCTCGTCGTACACCTACGACGCCTACCTGCTGCTCGCCGACGCCGCTTCGCGCACCAAGGGCGAGCCGGGTACGCCGCAATACCGCACGGCGCTGCGCGACGCCATCGTCAGCACCAGGGAGCTGGTGGGCACGCACGGCATCTACACCTTCAAGCCCGACGACCGCTATGGCTCCGACCAGCGCGGCGTGGTGATCGTGCAGATGAACAAGGGCCAGTGGAAGCTGGTCCCCTGAACGCAGCCTGAGCCCACGCAGATGACCAGCTACCGCCATCATCCGGACCGGATCGCCGCCCTCGTGCAGCATGACCGGGTGCACCGCGACCTGTACCTGAGCGAGGAAATCTTCGCGCTGGAGCAGGAGCATCTGTTCGCGAACACCTGGGTCTACCTCGGCCACGCGAGCCAGGTACCCGAATCGGGTGATTTCGTGGCGCAGGACATCGCAGGCCGGCCGCTCCTGATGGTGCGGCAGCCCGATGGCGCGGTGCATGTGCTCTACAACCGCTGCGCCCACAAGGGCACGCAGCTGGTGACGGACGAGAGCGGCAACACCGGCCGCTTCTTCCGTTGCCCGTACCACGCGTGGACCTACAAACTCGACGGGGCACCGCTCGGCGTGCCGCTCAAGAACGGCTACGAAGGCACGCAGCTCAAGGCCTGCGAATCGGGGCGGGGGCTTTCCGTGGTGAAGCACGTGAAGGTCTACCGCGACTTCGTGTTCGTGCGGATGTCCGACACGGGGCCTTCCTTCGAGGACTACTTCGGCGAGGTGCTGGGCGCCATCGACAACATGGTCGACCGTTCGCCCGAGGGAAAGCTGACCGTAGGCGGCGGCGTGCTGCGCAACATCGTCCACTGCAACTGGAAGATGTACCTGGAGAACATCAACGACACGGTGCACCCGATGTCGACGCACGAGTCGGCCACGCAGGCGGCCGAGGCGCTGTGGCAGGGCCACGGGCCTTCCGACCCCAAGCCGATGGCGATGGAGCAGATCCTGCCTTTCGGCTCGGGCTACGAGTTCTTCGACAAGATGGGCGGGCGGGTGTTCGCCAACGGCCACAGCGTGCTGGGGGTGAACTTCAGCATCCATTCCAACTACGCCCAGCTGCCCGAGTACGAGGCCGCGATGCAGGCCGCGCACGGGGTGGAGCGGGCAGCCGACATCCTGCAGCGCTCGCCGCAGAACTCGGTCTTCTATCCGAGCCTTTCCGTGAAGGGCTCGCCCCAGGCCATTCGCGTGATCCGGCCGCTGGCGGCCAACCGCACGCTGGTCGAGGCCTGGAGTTTTCGCGCAGCCGGGGCGCCCGCGCTGCTGTTCGAGCGCGCGATGAGCTACAACCGGCTCGTGTTCTCGCCGATGTCGGTGGTCGCGCACGACGACGTGCACCTGTTCGAGAGCATCCAGCGAGGCCTGCGCGCCGGCGGCAACGAATGGGTGAGCCTGCACCGCAACTACGACGCGGCCGAACTGGCGCAATCGACGATCACCACCAACGGCACGAACGAGCTGCTCATGCGCAACCAGTTCCGCGCCTGGGCGAAGTCGATGGCCGCCGGCATGGAGGCCGCGCCATGAACGACCCGCGCGATTTCGTGGCCCACGAGGCGGCCCTGCTCGACGAGCGGCGCTTCGACGACTGGCTGGCGCTGTTCGCCGACGACGGCCACTACTGGGTGCCGCTGCTGGGTGCGGCGCAGGCCGATCCGTTCTCGCACAACTCCCTGGCGTACGAAGACCGGCTGCTGCTGCAGCTGCGCGTCGATCGCCTCAAGAACCCGCGTGCGCATTCGCAGCACCCCGCCAGCCACAGCCAGCACGTGCTGCAGCCTTCGCGCATCGAGGACGAGGCGGGCGGCGAGGTGCGCCTGCGCACGCCGTTCCTCTACGTCGAGGCGCGGGGCGACTCGCAGATCCTGCTGAGCGGCACCGCCCGCCACCACCTCGTGCGCACGCCTTCGGGCTGGGCCATTCGCCAGAAGCGCATCGACCTGCTCGACGCCGCGCGCGCGCTGCCGGCGATCCAGTTGTTCATCTGAGTTACCCGTTCATTCCATCCATCCTCACTGGAGCTACGACATGAAGAACCTGATGCAGACCTTGACGCGCGGTGCCCTCGCCGCGGCGCTGACCGCCTGTGGTGTTGCGAGTGCGTTCGCGGCCGACCTCAAGGTCGGCCTGAGCGTGTCGCTCTCGGGGCCGAACTCCTCGCTCGGCGTGCCTTATGCGAAGGGCATGCAGGCCGCGCTGGCCTACAAGCCGGAGATCAACGGCCGCAAGGTGCAGCTCATCGTGCTGGACGACGGCTCCGACCCGACCACGGCCGGGCGCAATGCGCGCAAGCTGATCGAGGAGGACAAGGTCGATGTGCTGATGGGCACCTCGGGCGTGCCGGCGGCCATTGCGATGGCACAGGTGGGCAAGGAAGCGAAGACGCCGATGATCGGGCTCACGCCGATCCTGCTCGACCCCAACGAGAACCCGTGGGTCATGACCGTGGCACAGCCCACGCAGTTGATGATCGACGCGGTGGTCGAGCGCATGAAGCGCAACAACGTGAAGACCGTGGGCTACATCGGCTTCACCGATGCCTGGGGCGACCTGGTCTACAACGCGCTGATGAAGGCCGCGCCCGAGGCCGGCATCAAGGTGGTGAGCAACGAGCGCTATGCGCGCGCCGACGCTTCGGTGACGGGACAGGTGCTGAAGATCGTCGCGCTGCGGCCCGACGCGGTGATGACCGGCGGCGCCGGCACGCCGGGTGCGCTGCCGTTCCTTGCGCTGCAGGAGCGCGGCTTCAAGGGCGGCGTGTACGGCCAGCATGGCCTGATCAACCCCGACTTCGTGCGCGTGGTCGGCGCTTCCGGGCAGAGCGCGCTGATGCCCACCGGGCCGGTGATCGTGGCCGAGCAGCTGCCGGCCGACTACCCGACCAAGAAGATCGCGACCGATTTCCGCGCGGTGTTCCAGAAGGTCAACAACGCTCCGAGCAGCGACGCCTTCTCGGCCTATTCCTTCGATGGCTGGCTGGTGTTTGCCGATGCCGCCTCGCGGGCGATGAAGAAGGCGGAGCCGGGAACGCCGGAGTTCCGCGTCGCGCTGCGCGATGCCATCTTCAGCACGAAGGAAGTGGTCGGCACGCACGGTGTCTACAGCTTCAAGCCCGGCAGCCTCTACGGCGTGGACGAACGCGCCCGCGTCATCGTCAAGCTCGACAACGGCCAATGGAAGCTCGCACCTTGAACCCCTTCATGCTGACGACGATTCTCGAAGAGGCTTTTCTATGACATGGGACGTGGCGCTGATTCTCGTCACCGATGGCCTGGCCAACGGTGCCGTCTATCTGCTGGCCGGACTCGGGCTGGTGCTGATCTTTTCCGTCACGCGGGTGGTGTTCGTGCCGTTCGGCGACATCGCGGCCTTTGCCGCCCTGTCGCTCGCGGCTTTCGAAACCGGCCGCGTGCCGCCGACCATCGGCATGGTCGCCGTGCTCGCGGCGCTGGCCCTGGCGACGGAGATCGGCGGCCTGCTGCGGCGCGGTGAGGCGGCACGCATTCCCAGGGCGGTGTTGATGTGGGGCGTGCTGCCCGCGATTCCGTGCCTGCTGGCATGGCTGGCGGCCAGCCCCGGGGTGCCGGTGGCGGTGCACATTGCAGTGGCCGTGCTGCTCGTGGTGCCCATCGCGCCGCTGCTGGCGCGGGTGGTGTTCCAGCCGATCGCCGATGCGTCGGTGCTGGTGCTGCTGATCGTGTCGCTGGCGCTGCATTTCTTGCTGTCCGGCCTGGGCCTGCTGTTCTTCGGGCCGGAAGGTTCGCGCACCACGCCGCTCACGAGCGCCATGTTCACGCTCGGCGACGGCTTCACGGTCAGCGGCCAGGTGGTGCTGATGGTGGGCGCGGCCATCGTGCTGAGCGGCCTGTTCTTCCTGGTGTTCGAGCGCACGGTGGCGGGCAAGGCGCTGCGCGCCACGGCCGTCAACCGGGTCGGCGCGCGGCTGGTCGGCATCCGGCCGGTGCGCACGGCGCTGCTGGCCTACGGCTGCGCCTCGCTGCTGGCCGGATTGATCGGCGTGCTGATCGCACCGGTGACGACCATGTACTACGACTCGGGCTTCATCATCGGCCTCAAGGCCTTCGTGGCCGCGATCATCGGCGGGCTCGTGAGCTACCCGATGACGGCCCTGGGCGCGCTCGCAGTCGGCGTGGTGGAGAGTTTTGCCTCGTTCTGGAGCGGCGCATTGAAGGACGTGATCGTCTTCAGCCTGCTGATCCCGGTGCTCATGCTGCGGTCCTTCATGGCGGTCCATGCCGAAGAGGAAGAAGACGAGGTGGACCAATGAACGCCAACAACAGGAACGGCAAACGCATGCTCTGGATCGCCGCGGTGGTCGCCGTGCTGGCCCTGGTGCCGGCCGTGGCGGGCAGCTTCACGGTCTCGCTGCTCAACGACATCGGCATCGGTGCCCTGGTGGCGCTCGGGCTGGTGCTGCTCACCGGCGTGGGCGGTGCCACGTCGTTCGGACAAGCGGCCTTCGTGGGCATCGCGGCCTATGCCACGGCATGGCTGACGACCACGCAGGGCATGTCGCCGTGGATCGGGCTGCTGTTCGCGCTGCTGCTCACGGGGCTGTCGGCGCTGGCCATCGGCATGCTCACGCTGCGGCTCGGCGGGCACTTCCTGCCGCTGAGCACCATCGCGTGGGGGCTGTCGATCGCGATGCTGTTCGGCAACGTCGACGCGCTGGGGCGCCACACGGGGCTGTCGAACATTCCGGCGCTGCAGGTCGCGGGCTGGTCGCTGGCCGATCCGCGTTCGATGTACTACCTGATCTGGGTGGTCGTCGGGCTGGCCTGCCTGTTCAGCCACAACCTGCTGCAGTCGCGGCCGGGGCGTGCCATTCGCGGGTTGCGCGGCGGTGCCACGCTGCTGGCGAGCGTGGGGGCGGATGCGTACCGCGTTCGGCTGTCGCTGTTCGTCACGGCCGCGCTCTTCGCGGGGCTGGCGGGCTGGCTCTATGCGCACATGAACCGCTTCGTGAGCCCGTCGCCCTTCGACGTGCGCGCGAGCATCGAATACCTGCTGATGGCGGTGGCCGGCGGACTCGGGCAGCTGGGGGGCGCGCTGGTGGGCGCCGCGCTGGTGCTGGTGCTGAAGAACGGCCTGCAGGACGTGCTGCCGATGCTCACGCAGCGTGCCGGGCAGCTGGAGGCCGTGGCCTTCGCCACGCTCTTCATCCTGCTGCTGCACTTCGCGCGCGGCGGGGTGATGGGCCTGCTGCGGCGCTGGACACGCCGGCGCGGTGGCACACAGGGCGCGTCGCGCCACGAGGCGCCACCGGTCGAGGCGCTGCCGCATCGCCAGCTGCCGGCGCGCGGCACGCAGGTGCTGTCGGTGAACGGTGCGGTCAAGCGCTTCGGCGGGCTGGTGGCGGTCAACGACGTGAGCTTCGATGTGAAGGCCGGCGAGATCGTCGGGCTGATCGGGCCCAACGGCGCGGGCAAGTCGACCATGTTCAACCTGCTGACCTGCACCCTGCCGATGACCTCGGGCCAGGTGCGCTTCCTGGACCACGACATCGCAGGCATGCCGCAGCGGCAGGTGGCGCGTCTGGGCCTGGCGCGAACCTTCCAGCATGTGAAGCTCAGGCCGCACATGAGTCTGCTGGACAACGTGGCGCTGGGCGCGCACTCGCGCACCCGCTCGGGCATCCTGAAGGCGGGCCTGCGGTTCGACCGGACGGAAGAGAACCAGATCCTGCAGGAAGCGCAGCGCCAGCTCGACCGCATCGGCCTCGGCGACCGCGTGCACGAACTCGCGGGCAGCCTGCCGCTGGGCACGCAGCGCATCCTGGAGATCGCGCGCGCGCTGGCCGCCGACCCGGTGCTGCTGGTGCTCGACGAGCCGGCGGCGGGCCTGCGCCGCAAGGAAAAGATGGCGCTCGGCGACCTGCTGCGCAAGCTGCGCGAAGAGGGCGTGACCATCCTGATCGTCGAACACGACATGGACTTCGTGATGAAACTGGTGGACCGGCTGGTGGTGATGAATTTCGGCTCCAAGCTCGTGGAGGGCGTGCCGTCGGCGGTGCGTGCCGACGCGCGTGTGCAGGCGGCCTACCTGGGGAGCGTTGTATGACCGCGATGCTGGAGATTGGCGATCTGCATGTTTCTTACGGGCAGGTCGAGGCGGTGCGCGGTGTGTCGCTGGATCTGCAGCCGGGTCAGATCATCTCGGTGATCGGTCCCAATGGCGCGGGCAAGACCACGCTGCTCGCGGCTGCGATGGGCTTGCTGCCCTGCAAGGGCACGCTGCGCTTCGAGGGCGAAGACCTGCAGGGGCTCGACGTGGAGGCGCGCGTGGAGCGCGGCCTGTGCCTCGTGCCCGAGAAGCGCGAGCTGTTCGGCGAACTCACCGTGCTCGACAACCTGCAGCTCGGCGCCTATGCCAAGCGGCTGCGCAGCGACGCGATGAAGCGGCAGCTGCAGTCGGTGTACGACCGGTTCCCGCGGCTGGCGGAGCGCCGCTCGCAGCGCGCCGACACGCTCTCGGGCGGCGAACGGCAGATGCTGGCGGTGGGGCGCGCGCTGATGTCGGCGCCGCGCCTCCTGATGCTCGACGAGCCCAGTCTCGGCCTCGCGCCGCTGATCGTGCGGGACATCCTCAACATCGTGCGCAAGCTGCGCGAGGACGGCGTCTCGATCCTGCTGGTGGAGCAGAACGCACGCGCGGCGCTCGAGAGTTCGGACCACGGCTATGTGCTGGAGACCGGCGAGATCGCGCTTTCGGGTGCCTCGGCCGAGCTGGCGAGCGACCCCCGGGTTCAGGCAACCTACCTGGGTGGGGGGACGCACGATGACGAGTGAAGCGCGCGCATTGCCGCCGGCCCAACGCACGCTGCCCGCGATGCTGCAGCGGCAGTCGGCGCTGTTCGGCGCGCGTCCGCTGCTCCGGGTGGCGGGGCGGCAATGGACGCACGGCGATGCGGCCACGGCGGCCGCGGTTCGTGCCGGGGCGCTGGCGCAGGCTGGCGTGACGCGCGGCGACCGCATCGCGGTGATGTGCGGCAACCGCATCGAGTTTCTCGAGACCTTCCTCGGCGCCGGCTGGCTGGGCGCGTCGGTCGTGCCGGTCAACACGGCATCGATGGGGCCGCAGATCGAATACTTCCTGGCCAACAGCGAGACGAAGCTGCTGGTGATCGAGGCGGGTTTTCTCGAGCGGCTGAAGACGGCCGACCTGGGGCGCACGGCCCTGCGCGAAGTCTGGGTGGTCGGCGAGGCCGATGCTGCATGGGAGCCGCCTGCGGGCGTGCATGTCTCGGGCTATCCCGAAGGCGCGGAAGCCGTTGCGCCTGCCGCGGTGCAGCCCGGCGATCCGCTCGCCATCCTCTACACCTCGGGCACCACCGGACCGGCCAAGGGCGTGATCTGCCCGCATGCGCAGTACTTCTGGTGGGGCCTGAACACCGCCGAGGTGCTCGGCATCGGCCGGGACGACGTGCTCTGCACCACGCTGCCGCTCTTTCACATCAATGCGCTCAACACCTTCGCACAAGCCGCGGTGACGGGGGCCGAGGTGGTGTTCGAGTCGCGCTTCTCGGCCTCGGGCTTCTGGCCTTCGATGCGGGCGAGCGGCGCAACCGTGGTCTACCTGCTCGGCGCGATGGTGCCCATCCTGCTCGCGCAGCCCGAGGGGGAAGGCGAGCGGGATCACCGCATTCGCACCGGGCTCGGGCCGGGCGTGCCGTCCGCGGCGGGACAGGCCTTCAAGGCGCGCACGGGTGTGTCGCTGCTCGAAGGCTATGGCTCGACGGAAACCAACTTCGCCATCGCCACTGCGCCGGATTCGCCGCGCGGCGGGGTCATGGGCTGGCTGCGGCCGGGCTTCCAGGCGCGCGTGGCCGACGAGGACGATGCGGAATTGCCGCCGGGCGAGGCCGGCGAACTGCTGCTGCGCGCGGACGAGCCCCATGCCTTCGCGAGCGGCTACTTCAACATGCCCGAGAAGACCGTCGAGGCATGGCGCAATCTCTGGTTCCACACCGGCGACCGCGTGGTGCGCGACGCCGACGGCGCGTTCCGCTTCGTGGACCGCATCAAGGACGCGATTCGCCGGCGCGGCGAGAACATCTCTTCGTTCGAGGTCGAGCAGGTGCTGCTGAGCCATCCGGGCGTGGCGTCGTGCGCGGTGTACCCGGTGCGCTCCGAACTGGCCGAAGACGAGGTGATGGCTGCGCTGGTGGCACGCGAGGGCGCGCTCATCGACCCGGCCGAGCTGGTGCGTTTTTGCGAGAGCCGCCTGCCTTACTTTGCCGTGCCGCGCTACATCGACGTTCTGGCCGACCTGCCGCGCACCGAGAACGGCAAGGTGCAGAAGTTCAAGCTGCGCGAGCGCGGTGTGGGGCCGCAGACCTGGGACGGCAGGCGTTTCATGCGGTGACAACCCGGGCAAACGGACGCGGCTAAAATGATTCAGAACTAAAACATTCAGGTATGCAATCAAATTCATTCACTGGCCGTCATGCACTCGTCACCGGCGCTGCCCGCGGCATCGGCGCCGAGATCGCCCGCACCCTGGCCGCCGAGGGTGCCGTACTGACCCTGCTGGGGCGCGACCGTGAAGCGCTTCAGCGCGTGGCCGATACGCTCGCCGGCAGCGGGCATGGCGTGGCTGCGGCCGACGTGGCGGACCCGGAGGGCGTGCAGTCGGCCTTCGCGCAGGCGCGTGCCGCGCGAGGCCCGATCGCCATCCTCGTCAACAACGCGGGCGCCGCCGAGAGCGCGCCGTTCCTCAAGACCTCGGTCGAGCTCTGGCAGCGGATGCTGTCGGTGAACCTCACCGGGAGCTTCCTGTGCGCGCAAGCTGCGCTGCCCGACATGCTCGACGCCGGCTGGGGCCGCATCGTCAACATCGCGAGCACGGCAGGGCAAAAGGGCTATGCCTATGTCGCCGCCTACACCGCGGCCAAGCATGGTGTGATCGGGCTCACCCGCTCGCTCGCGCTCGAGGTGGCGCGCAAGGGCATCACGGTGAATGCCGTGTGCCCCGGCTACACCGACACCGACATCCTGCGCAACAGCGTCGCCAACGTGGTCGGCAAGACCGGGCGCAGCGAGGCCGATGCGCTGGCGGAATTTTCGAGCGTCAATCCGCAGCGCCGCATCGTGCAGCCGGCCGAGGTGGCCGATGCGGTGCGCTGGTTGTGCGGGGAGGGCGCTGCGTCGGTCACCGGCCAGTCGATCTCGGTTTCCGGAGGAGAAGTGACATGACACGCAACGATGCCTCGCACGCCGCGCTGAGCGACGCGGAAGAACTGGGTCACGAGGCGCGCGCCGGCCACGAAGACCACGCGATGCTCAAGCTGTGGCTGCGCATGCTCGCGAGCACCACGCAGATCGAGGCCGAAATCCGTCGCCGCCTGCGCGAGCGCTTCGGCATCTCGCTGGCGCGCTTCGACTACATGGCCCAGCTCTACCGCTACAAGGACGGGCTCAAGATGCGCGTGCTGTCGCGCTACCTGATGGTGACCGGCGGCAATGTGACGGGCCTGACCGACGAGCTCGAACGCGAAGGCATGGTGGCACGAGCGCCCAGTCCCGACGACCGCCGCGCGTGGATCGTGAGCCTCACGCCCGTCGGCCGGCGCACCTTCGAGACGATGGCGAGCGAGCATGAGCAGTGGATCCTCGAGATGTTCTCGGGCCTGGACATGAAGACGGTCAAGCAGATGCACAGCCAGCTGGGGCTGTTGCGCGTGCATGTGATGCGCGGCGAGCCGGCCGGCGAGGAGCGCTGACGGTGAGCGGCGCGACCCCTGCCGATCCGGCGGCAGCGAGCACGGAGTTCCGGCGTCCGCGGCTGATCCGGTTTTCGGACTGTGACCCGGCGGGCATCGTGTTCTATCCGCAGTACTTCGTGATGCTCAACGGCCTTGTCGAAGACTGGGTGAACGAGGGCCTGGGTCTCAGCTACCACGGGCTGGTGGCCGAGCGCCGCATTGGCCTGCCGACCGTGAAGCTCGAGGTGGACTTCCGGGCCGTGAGCCGGATGGGTGACCGGGTGACGCTCGGCCTCGCCGTGGAGCGGCTGGGCGCGCGCTCGATGACCCTGGCGGTGCGCTGCTTCGACGCCGCGGCCGGCGAAGTGCGCATGCAGATGCAGCAGGTGATCGTGACCACGTCGCTCGAGACGCATCGCGCCGTGGCCATTCCGGACGACATGCGCGCGGCGATCCTGCGCGACGCACCCGCTCTGGCCTGAACCTCAGGGCGCCGGCTCCCCGCCGGCCTCCTGCGCGCGTTTCTTCAGCCAGCCGCCGAGTTCTCTCTTCCCCTTGGCATTGGCCGTTCGCCAAGCTTCGCGCGCGGCCGCGATGAAGCGCTCTTCCGCCGCATCCGGCACCTCGGAAGGCCGGTCTTCCTTGTCGAGCCAGCCGGGCTCCACGTCGCAGTGCCGCTCGATCTGCCGCGCGAGGTTGTCGCCGATGGGCCGGGAACTCTTGATCTGGCTCCACATGCTCGGGGAGATTTCGATCTTCTTCGCAAAGGCCTGGTCCAGTCCCTTGGCGGGGAGGCCCGCTGCAACGGCGCCCTCGAGAAAGCGGCGATGCAGCGCAAGGACATTGCGACGGCGCGCGACGGTGGTATTGGGCACTGTTCAAAAACAACAACAAGACAAGAAAAGATTGTCCCGGTTGTTGACGCCGCCGTAAACACTATTTACAGTTGCCCTCATTCGCGGCTCAAGCCGTACCTTTTTTCCAACCCTTTAACAGCCGACAGCGGCAAATTTGATCAGGAACCATCGTGAACACCGCATTGACCCTCACCAACATTCGACCCGCATCGGGCCGGGCGTTCGTGCGCGTGTGGTCGTGCGATGGTTTCGACATGCCGTCGGGCAAATCGAATCTGCGCCAGAGCTATGTGCATTCGACGCAAGCCGCAGGCAGCCTGCGCGTTGGCAAGTTCGAGGATCAGGTGATACCGGGTGGAGGTTGCGCATAGGCGCATACCTTCCAAGCTCTCTCCCAAAGAGGCCCGGACACCGAAAGGTTCCGGGCCTTTTTGTTTTTTGCTTTTTTGTTTGCCGTGCTTTGCCATTTCGGGTGTGCCTTCACCACACCGCCAGAGCCCACCGCGTAGACGGTCTGGCGGGATGTGCAGGAAGTGATCACTCCTGTGCAGCGACGTCGTACGGGGCAGCGCCCAGCGCGCTGTCCGTCGCGTGAGGACACAACCGAAATGGAAAAGCGGTCATCCGTTTTTTCTCAACCCAACCCGAGCGGGACCGGGCCATGCAGATGGCCCTCCCGCGGAAACCGGCCGCAAAGATTGGGCGGCGCCGGAACTCGTAACCGGACACTTTTTTTGTTTGTTTCATCCCGCGTTAGCTCAATGGATCAGAGCACTTGCCTACGAAGCAAGGGGTTGCACGTTCGAGTCGTGCACGTGGGGCCAGTTTTTTGTTTTGCTGTCACAACCAAGGAGTCACCATGCGCAAGCGCAACACCCCGATCCGGATGATCACCGTGCGCCCGGCCCAGCCGCGCAGCCGCATGGTGCTCGCCTTGTTTCGCCGTTTCGGTATTGGCGCCGATGCGCGGCATGCGGCAGCGGACTCGTCCGCTTCGTTGGGCCATGCGCGGCTGCGCGAGTGCCTCGATCTCGACCAGCGCGTGCGCGAAGTGGGCGAGTGGTAGCCGGCCGATCGGTTTTCTTCTCTTCACGGTGCGCGTAGCTCAACGGCAGAGCCGCGGGTTGTGATCCCGCTGACGACGGTTCGATTCCGTTCGTGCACCCCATTGTTTTCATTCATCCACCCATCGCCGCGAAAGGAGGCGAGACATCATGCACCCCCACGTCCTGCAACTCGATATTCAGGGCACGCCGCAAGCCTGGATTTCGCTGGAGCAGGCGGTGCTGCACTACGCGACCGAATCGGTCGCCTGGGAAGACGGCAACCTGCCGCTGGCCACGCTGCGTGGCGGCTTCAACGTGGCACGCGGTGTGCAGTCGCGCATCGACGTGGCGCCGATCATTGCGCTGCGCGGCGCATCGAAGATCAACCTGTTCGATGTGGTGCCGGGCGTCACCAAGAGCAAGCTGGTGCGGCGCGACCGCCACACCTGCGCGTACTGCGCGGGCGTGTTCCACGAGCGCGATCTGCAATGCGAGCATGTGCTGCCCGAATCGCGTGGCGGTCCGTGGACCTGGACCAACCTGGTGAGCGCATGCGCGGTCTGCAACAACAGGAAGGCGGCGCGCACGCCGGAGGAAGCCGGTATGCCGCTGGTCTATCTGCCCTATGTGCCGAGCCGCTTCGAAAACTTCCTGCTCGAAGGCCGCAACATCCGTGCGGACGTGCACGAGTGGCTGGCGAAGCGGCTGCCCAAGGGCTCGCGGCTCCAGTGAGGATGCGCTGTGCAGTTGGCCGGCACGCATGTAAAAAGCCCGCTGTCGTTCGGACAGCGGGCTTTTTCTTGTGCAGATGAAACGTTCAGCGCCCGACGCCGAAGACGCGGTAGGCGATCACCCCTGCAGCTGCCAGGCCGCCGACGATGATGCAAATCACTTTGGTGACACGGCCGTTGCCGCGTTTCGAGCGGCCCCAGTGCTCCGGCCCGATCAGGTCGATGGGAACGGTGGGTTTGCCTATGTCGGAAGCCTTTTCCATGGGAGAAATATAGCTCAGGCTTGAAAGCATATCTTCGGGCCGGCTCATTGTGTTGCCATGGAACATCGCTGCCGGCCCTGGATGCGGGTCGGGCAAAAAATAACCCGCCGAAGCGGGTTGCAACGAGCCTTTGGGCTTCGAGGTTGATGCCCCTGTCGTATTGGTTGTTGTGATGCGTGACAGCAAGTGCAAGATGCCATGTCGCACGTAGAACTTTCGTAGGTTGGGGCCCGCATGAAGCGTAAATGACGGCTTTAAATGTGAAATAGTGCCTGTATGAACAAAGAAATCATTCTGGAGAGTTTGACGCGCGCGCTCGAAAGCTGGGTTCGCAATGCTTCTGCGCAGCATCTCTGGCAGGTGCATCGAGCGGGTGGCCTCGGCGCGTCCATCCATGCAGACAGCGAGATCGTTCAGGCCCGCATCACGCTGGGCGGCGCGCGCAATGCGCTGTCGGACATCGGCAAGACGGATGGGCGGTTGCCGGTCACGGAGGCTTTCCTGGGCACGAGCGTGGCTGCCTGGGGCACGCCGCCGCCGCAAGGCAGCCCCGCGCGCGAGCAGTGGTTCCTGTCCAATGAACTGGCGCAGGAACATGCGCGGCAGTATCTGGTGGCCGAGGTCGGCGAGAAGCGGGATCTGCTCGCGCGCTTCGTCGACGACTGGATGACGCGGCAGGGCGGGACGGCTTCCTGATCGCCAACCTGGCGCACAAACAAAAACGCCTGCTACCGGTGAAGGAAGCAGGCGTTTTTGGCGTTTCCGCAATGTTGGTGGTGGGCCCTGAGTGACTCGAACACTCGACCTACGGATTAAGAGTCCGCTGCTCTACCAACTGAGCTAAGAGCCCATGCTCTGTCAACGACTAGCGTTTTCAGGCAAGACCACGAGTATATCCCAGAATTTTCCTGTCTCCAAAAATTTTGTGCGTGGCGGCGTTAGGATGCGCCACCGACGGGGCCTGGCCCCTCTATCAGGAGCATTTTTCCATGAGCGATGCAAACACCAAATCCCATGTCGTGATCACCGGTGCGGCGGGCGCGCTGGGTCGTGCCGTGGCCCAGCACTTCCTCGAGCAGGGCGCGCGCCTTGCGCTGGTCGATCACCATGCAGGCCGCCTGGCCGAAGTCTTTCCGGGCCTCGACAACTCGCAGCATCTGCTGCTGGCGGGCGACGTGACCTCGGCGCCCGAGATGGCCGAGCTGACCGGCCAGGTGCTCAAGGCCTTCGGCCGTGTCGACGTGCTGGTGCACATTGCCGGCGGTTTCGAGATGGGCGAGGCGACGCACGCGCTCTCGCGCGCGAGCTGGGACCGGATGATGAACCTCAACGCCTGGTCGTTCGTCGCGGTGACGCAGGCCGTGCTGCCTTCGATGGTCGAGCGTCGCTCCGGCAGCATCGTCGCAGTGACCGCGAAGGTGGCCGCGCGCGGCGTGCCGGCGATGGCGGCGTACATCGCATCGAAGAGCGCGCTGCAGCGCCTGGTGGAAGCCWTGGCGGCCGAGGCCGCGCCGCACGGCGTCAACGTGAACAGCGTTGCGCCCAGCGTGCTGGACACGCCGGCCAACCGGCAGGCGATGCCCGACGCCAATCCGGCCGAATGGGTTTCGACCTCGGTCGCTGCGCAGACCATCGGCTTCCTCGCATCGCCCGCGGCTGCGGCGCTGCACGGCCTGCACCTCACGCTCGACACCTGAGCGATAAATAAAGGGCCCTGGCGCAACGCCAGGGCACTCGCAGCAGGGCTTTCGCAGCCGCCTGCTGCTCCGCGCCGCCTGCTGCCTGCAGGCGCCGCACACCGCTTCGCATAGGCGCTTTGTCATGGCCGTCCCCGAAAAAGGCGGGGCGGTTGTCTCCCTCATGAAGGGGCGCTTCGCTCATGTGCGCGGGCCGCGCAATTCCTACAGTGACTCCACGGCAAAACGCTTTCGTCCAGCCCGGACAGGAAGTGGTGCCAGTCGGCAACGACCACCAAGGATGCACATGGAAACGCTCGATCCGATGCCCAGAAACTTCACGAACCTGCTGCGGGAAGACGCAGGGATGTCGTTCATGGAAGTCGCTCTCATCGGCGCGCTGGTGCTGGTCGTGTGCCTGCTCCTTGTGCTGGCCATCCAGCGCAGCGCCTGAGCGCGCAACCGATCCACGCGATCAGGAGCAGACCATGAAGGAATTCGATGCCGTTCTCGACCTGCTGGCGATGCTGGTCACCGATACCCGCATGGTCGTGCTGTTCGCCCTGCTGTGCACGGCCGCGGTCAGCGACTGGCGCTTCTTCCGGATCCCCAACTGGCTGACCTTCGGCGGCGCACTGTTCGCGCTTGTCTACGGAACGCTGGCGGCGCGCACGCCGGTCGTGGGGGCGACGAATGCATTCGGCGGGCTGGGGACCGGCTTCGCGATCATGCTGCCGTTCTACGCGATGGGAATCATGGGCGCGGGCGACGTCAAGCTGATGGCCATGGTCGGCGCCTTTCTCGGACCCTACCAGGCGCTGCTGGCCGTCGTCTTCGTCTTCATTGCGGGCGGCATGGCGGCGCTGCTCTTCGCGATCCATCGCCGCCGCCTCCTGCACATGCTGGCGAACGTGAAGTCCACCGCAGAGGGCATGGCCATCTCGGGCATCGCGGGCATGCGGCCCATCGGGACGATCCAGGCGGCGCAATCCATCGGAAAGCTGCCTTACGGCATCTGCATCGGCGCGGGAACCGTGGTCCAGGTTCTGGCACATCAACTGGGCTACGTGTAGTCCATCACTTTCACCAAGTCGGAGGTTCGCATGAAGAACATCAAGGCAATGGGGCTGATTCTGCTGGCCCTTCTGACAGGTCTGGCCGCCGCGGTCTACGCGACGGGCTGGGTCTCGCGACAAGGCGGGGTCGCTTCCAACAAGGTGGTCGTGGCCGCCGTCGACATCGAACTGGGCAGCCGCGTCAACGCCCAGATGCTCTCCACGGTCGACTGGCCCAGCGGCTCGATGCCGGCCGGCGCCTTCAAGGACATCAAGTCGCTCGATGACCGCGTCGTCAAGGTCGGGGTGCTGCGCGGCGAAGCCATCCTCGAGGGCAAGCTGGCACCCGTCGGCACCCAGGGCGGGCTGTCGGCCGTCATCGCCAGCGGCAAGCGGGCGATGACCGTGCGGGTCAACGACGTGGTCGGTGTCGCCGGCTTCGCGTTGCCGGGCAACTACGTCGACGTGATGGTCAACGCCCAGCAGGACAAGGGGAAGGGCGAGCAGGCCAGCCAGATCAGCAAGACCGTGCTGGAGAAGGTGCTGGTGCTGGCGGTTGCGCAGGAGGCCAACCGCGACGAAACGAAGCCGAAGGTGGTGAGCGCCGTGACGCTGGAGCTCTCGCTGGAGGATTCGGAAAAGCTCGACCTGGCACGCAGCGTGGGGACCCTGTCGCTCGTGCTGCGCAACCAGATGGACAAGACCACGGTGGCGACGGGCGGGATCACCAAGGGTCAATTGTTCGGCGAGAAGGACATCCTGCCGATCTCCACCGCGATGGCATCGCCGCCGGCCCGCACACGGGTGCAGCGCGTCGGTTCCGTCAGAGCGCCTGTGTCCGATTGCGTGGAAGTGATCCAGCACGCGGCCCGCTCACTCACCTGCTTCTGAACCAACACACGAGGAGGAACACCAAGTGCGACATCTCTCTCCCACACCCGCCTGGCTGCTGGCGGCACTCGCGACACTGGCGGCACCCGCCATCGCCGCGGACGCAGCGACCCCGGCTGCGGCCGTGATTGCAACCCAGGCTGCAGCCCCCGCACCGGTCGCAGCGGCCGCACCGGCCAACCGGCGCTGCACCGCGATCATCCCGGACGACCAGCCGACCTACGCCGTGCTAGGCAAGTCGGTGGTCATCCCCCTGAAGGCGCGGGTCGCACGCATCGTGGTCAGCGGCCAGCCGCCGAACCGCGCGCCAGCGGCCGCACCGGCCGCCACGGCGCAGCCGGCATCGGCGCCCGCCGCGGCGGGGGGGACGACCGACGGCGTTGCCGATGTCGACGTCACGCTGCTGAGCCCGACCGATCTGTTCTTTCGCGGCCGCCAGGCCGGCTCGATGAACGTCGTGCTGCAGAGCGCCGACGGCACCTGCTACATCAAGGACGTCATCGTCACCATCGACCCGGGCGCGCTGCAGTCCAAGCTCGCCGAGCTGATGCCGGAAGAGAACCGCATCCGCGTGCGCAGCGCGGAAAAATCGATCGTGCTCACCGGCGAGATCAGCGATTCGCTCAAGCTCGACGACGTGATGAGCCTGGCCATGGCCTATGGCGCAGACGGCAAGAAGGTGGTGAACCTGTTGCGTGTCACGGCACCGCAGCAGGTCATGCTCGAAGTGAAGATCGCCGAGATCAGCAAGACCCTGCTGGACAAGCTGGGCGCGCGCGTCGGTTTGAGCCGCTCGGGCAACGGCGGTCTCAACAGCTACTCGCTGATCTCCAGTTTCCTGAGCGGAGGCGGGGGCCTGATCGAGGCGCTCCGGATCGGCCGCACGTCGCTGGCCATCGACGGTCAGAAGGACGACGGCCTGGTGCGCATCCTGGCGGAGCCCAACATCATGGCCATCAGCGGCCAGCAGGCCAGCTTCCTGTCGGGCGGAAAGATCTTCATTCCCGTCGCGCAGAACGCCGCCAGCGGTGGCGGAACGAACATCACGCTGGAAGAAAAGGAGTTCGGTATCGGGGTCAAGTTCACCCCGACCGTGCTCAACGGCGGCCGCGTCAACCTCAAGATGGTCTCCGAGGTGTCGGACCTGTCGCAGACGGGTTCTCCCTTCACGACGGTCGGGGGCGTTACCGCCGTCCTGCCTTCGCTGACGGTGCGCCGTGCCGACACCACCGTGCAACTCAACGACGGGCAGAGCTTCGTCATCGCGGGGCTCATCAAGAGCAACGTCACCGAGTCCATCAAGCGCTATCCCGGATTGGGCGAAGTGCCGGTGATGGGGGCGCTGTTCCGCAGCACCGAGTTCCAGAACGACCAGACCGAGCTGATGTTCGTGATCACGCCGCGCCTGGTCCGGCCGCTGGTCGAGTCGCCCCGCCTGCCGACCGACAACCACGTCGTTCCCAGCCGTGCGGAGGTCTATCTGAACGGGGCTCTCGAAAGCAGCACCCCGGCACCGGCCGCCCCGGCCAGCAATACACAGTGAGGAGCACTGCCATGTTCAAGTCGACCACTCTTCTGCTGACGCTTCTTCTTGCGGCCGGATGCTCGCACGTCACGCCCAACTACGACGCCCGTTTCGGCGACGCGGTGCGCGACGCAAAAAGGAAGATGACACTCAACCCCGACGCGGGCAAGGACGGCAACCCGGTCGCCGGCATGGACGGCCGCTCGGCGCGCGAGTCGATGCAGCAGTACCACGAGTCCTACAAGACGCCGCCGCCGGCGGTCAACGTCATCAACATCGGCGGCGCCATCGGTGGTGCCACCAAGTGATGGCTTCATCCATCGCCTGTTTCGCAATCAATGCTTCATACGGAAAGGAGATCCACGACACGCAATGAAAATTTTCTTCCGCAACACCATTTCATTCACCCACTGAATTTCGTTCGTTCGTTCGAACCTTGAAAGGAAAGATCCATGAAAAACATTCTCCAGGCCATCGGCCAATCCACCGGCAGCTTCCTTCGCGACGAAGAAGGCGCACAGGTCATCGAGTACGCACTGATCATCGCCGTCGTCTCGATCGCGCTGATCGTTGCACTGAAGGCGCTCACCGCCAACGGCGGCGGCTTCGCGACCTTCATCACTCATGTGACCAACTGCCTCTCCGGAACGTCCTGCCCATAAGCAGCTCGAGGGCGGGGGCGGGCCGGCTTGTCCATTGCCCGCCACCCGTCGCTCAGGCGGCTCTTGCCCAACACAGAAGCGAGGTTCTCATCATGTTCAAGTCATTCCTGCAGGACGACAGCGGCGCCCAGGTGATCGAGTACGCGCTGATCATCGCCGTCATCTCCATCGCGCTGGTTATCGCGCTGAAGCCGTTGGTGACCGACGGCACCTTCAGCAACTTCGTCGCGCTCGTCGCCGGCTGCCTCGACGGTTCGGGCTGCTGAGCCCGCCTTCGCCGAACCGCCGCCACCGCACGAGGAGCCGATCATGCAAGTCCGCCGCCTTCACCGCCGCCAGCGCGGCGCGATGATCGTCACCGCCGCGCTGGTCCTGCTGTTCCTGATGGGATTCATGGGCGTGGCCCTGGACTTCGGCCACCTGTTCGTCGTCAGGACCGAACTGCAGACCGCCGTGGACAGTTGCGCACTGGCCGCCGCGCGCGAACTCGACAAGCAGGGCACGGCGATCGCGCGGGCCCAGAGCGCCGGCCAGGCGGCCGGCAACGCGAACCGGGTGAACATGCAGTCGGCCACCTGGAGCGGACAGGGCCAGATCGTCTTCGCCGACATCACCTTCCGCGACAGCGCCTACGTGTCCACGATCAATCCGCTTGTGGCCACCTATGCGCAGTGCGTGCATACCCAGCCCAATATCAAGATCTGGCTCATGCAGGCCATGGGTGCGTTTTCCGGCGACGCCGCAGCCTATCCCGCGACGCGCGGCGTCGCGGCCAGCGCGGTGGCTACACGCGCCAGCGCACAGACCGCCTGCCCGATCCCGGTGGGATTCAAGCCCAAGGCGGGCGAGGTCGGGCCGAACTACGGCCTGACCGTCGGCCAATGGGTGAACCTGATCCAGGCGCAGAACGCGGCCGCGGGCGGCGAGATCGGCTGGGCCAACCTCGACGGCAGCAACAGCGCCTCGGAAACCGAAGCCGAGCTCAACAATCACTGCGGCACCAAGGTGGGCGACACGCTCGGCACGCCCGGCGTGCAGGCCTCGGTGGCCGACGTCTGGAACCAGCGCTTCGGCATCTACAAGAGCAACCCCGATCTGAGCGTGGCGCGACCCGACTACACCGGCTACGCCTACACCTCGCTCAACTGGCCCACGCAGTTCAATGCCTATGACGGCCCGGCCCCTGGAGTCGCGACCGCCGAGAATTACGTGACCAAGCGCGCGGCCTTCGCGTCCTGCGCCGACACCGGCACGAAAGTGAAGGGYGCGAACAGCTGCGAATCGATCACCGGGCTGTCGCTCAACACCTTCCAGACGCTGGCCGCGCCCGGCAACGTCGCCGGCGGCCACAAGCAGTACGGCCTGGACCGTCGCCTCGCCACGGTGCCGGTCCTCGACAGCAGCGGGCATGTGCTCGACTACCTCTGCATGCTGATGCTGCGGCCGCTGTCCATCCCGATGACCGACACGCAACTGGAGTTCCGGGGCAATGCCGGTGCCGTGGGAAGCCTCTGCACCACCAGCGGGCTTGCTGGCGGTGCAGCGGGACCATTGGTTCCGGTCCTGGTGAGGTGATTCGCATGAAAACATCGAACCACAGGCAACGCGGCGCAGCACTGATCGAGCTGGCATTGATCACGCCGCTGCTGCTGTTGCTGACACTCATCACGACCGAGTTCGGCCGCGCGATGTACGAGTACAACGCCGTCGTCAAATCGACCCGGGACGCAGTCCGCTACCTGTCCGTCCAGACGCCTGGCACGCACGTGACCGAGGCGCGCAACCTGATGGTGTACGGCAACACCGCCGGAACCGGTGCGCCGCTCGCGCGCGGGCTGAGCCTGGCGAACGTGCCGGCCGGCAGCTGCTGCACCTGGCAGCCGGCGGGCGCGAATCCGCTCATCACGACGGTGACCGTGCGCATCAGCAGCTACGCCTTCCATTCGATGTTTCCTTCGGTGATGGGGGTCGTCTTCGCCGATGCGAACGGAAACATCGTCTTCAGCGACATCACCGCCACCATGAGGGCACCGTCATGAAAAACCGGACACATGGCGCAACCACCGTCGAGTTCGCGTTGGGCCTTCTGTTTTTTCTCATGCTGGTGCTGGGCATCGTGGACTTCGCCCGCATGCTGTTCACCTGGAGCGCGGCCAACGAGGCCACGCGCGCCGGCGCGCGCTACGCCGTGGTGTGCGACGACACCGGCCAGCAAGCCCTGGTGCTCGCCCGCATGCAGGTCTTGCTGCCGCAGATCACAGCGGCAGGCGTGGCATGGGCGCCGGCGGGGTGCACCGTCGCGACCTGCGAGGGCGTCACGGTCAGCATCACCGGGCTCAACTACCAGTGGATCTCGCCCATCGTGGGTATTGCCGCGCCGCTGATCCCGATGCCGAGTTTTTCCACGTACCTGCCGCGTGAAGTCATGCGGCAGGACGCCCACAGTGCAGCCATCTGCTCGTAGCAACAGACCGGGAGCCACCATGAAGATCGCCATCATTTCTCCCAATCAGGGCCACCTCCAGGACATGCGCAAGGTTCTCGAGGCCCGGTCCCACATCGTCTCCCTGTTCGAAGGGGGCAAGAGCCGGATGCAATGGGTCGTCGAGCAGGTGGCGCCCGACCTGCTGCTGGTCGACGGCATGTGCTGTGAACCCCAGGAGCTGGCGCTGGTGGAAAAGCTCACGGCCCAGCACCCGAGGATCGCGGTGGTGCTGCTGTGCGCGATGCAGACGCAGGAGTTCCTGATTCATGCGATGCGCGCGGGTGTGCGCGAGGTGCTGCCGTCGCCAGCCGCCCCGGCAGCGCTCGAGGGCGCGGTGGAGCGCATTGCGCTCAAGATGGCCGGCACGCAGGCGCGGAGTGCGGGCCAGATCATCGCGTTCATGCCCTGCAAGGGGGGCAGCGGTGCCACCTTTCTCGCCACCAACATCGGCCACCAGCTCTCCCAGAGCCGCTCGGTCCTGCTCATCGACCTGAACCTGCAGTTCGGCGACGCGCTGTCCTATGTGAGCGACCTGCGGCCGACCGCCACGGTGGCCGACGTCGCGCGCGACATCGGCCGGCTCGATGCCTCGCTGCTTGCCGCCAGCGTGGTGAAGGTGGCGCCGGGCTTCAGCATCCTTCCCGCACCCGACGACATGTCGCGTGCGCTGGAGGTCAAGGCCGAGCACATCGATGCCATCCTCGATATCGCGGTGACGCAGTACGACTTCGTGCTGTTCGATCTCGGCCTGCATGTCGACACGCTCACCATCCGCGTGCTGGACCGCGCAAACCGCATCTTCCCGGTGCTCCAGCCCGGCCTGCCGCACATCCGCAACGTCACGCGCCTGATGCAGGTGTTCAAGTCGCTGGGCTACCCCGCCGGCAAGGTGGAGCTGCTGGTCAACCGCAGCGCCGGCGGTGGCGAGATCGGCCTGTCCGACATGCGCCGCTCCCTCGTCGGGGCCACGCTGACCATCGTGCCGGACGGCGGCAAGGACGTGGACAACTCGATCAATCGAGGTGTTCCCCTGGCAGAGATGTCTCGCGGCAGCGCGCTCGCCAAACGGCTCGCGGAGATTGCCACCACGCTCAGTCCGCGCAAGGAGGAAGCGCCCGGTTTCATCGGACGCCTCTTCCGCCGGGCCTGAGATCCGAATGTTTTTCCAACAGCAAGGCAGGTTCTTATGTCATTCCGAGAACAGCTCAATGCGGTAGCGGCCGATCCGGCCGCGCGGCCGACGGGACAGCCCCCGACCGATCCGGCGCTCTCGCCCTACGCCTCGGACACCTACAAGCTGCTGAAGGAGCGAATGCACCTGAAGCTGCTGGACCGTTTCGATCTGGCCGCACTCGAAACCCTGAAGCCGGACGTGCTGCGCCAGGAGATCTCCATCATGGTCGGGCGGCTGCTGCAGGAGGAGCCCGAAGCGCTCAACGACATCGAGCGGCGCACGCTGATACGCGACATCCAGCACGAGATGCTCGGTTTCGGGCCGATCGAGCTGCTGATGGCGGATCCGACGGTGTCCGACATCCTGATCAACTCGCACGAGCAGATCTACGTCGAGCGCAAGGGCAAGCTGGAGCTCACGAACGTCAGTTTCACCGATGAGAAGCACCTGCTGCGCATCATCGACAAGATTGTCTCGCTGGTGGGGCGCCGCATCGACGAGTCCAGCCCCATGGTCGATGCCCGGTTGCCGGACGGGTCGCGCGTCAACGCGGTCATCGCACCGGTGGCGCTGGACGGCCCGATGATGTCGATCCGCCGGTTCGCCAAGATTCCGCTGAAGATGGACAACCTCGTGAACGACCTCAAGACGCTGACGCCGCAGATGGCGCTGATGCTCGAGGGGCTGTCCCGCGCGAAGGTCAACATGCTGATCTCCGGCGGCACCGGTGCGGGGAAGACGACGCTGCTGAACATCCTCTCGGGCTTCATCCCGGAGACCGAGCGCATCATCACCATCGAGGATGCGGCCGAGCTCCAGCTCCAGCAGCCCCACGTCGCTCGTATGGAAACGCGGCCGATGAACATCGAGGGCAAGGGCGAGATCACGCAGCGTGCGCTGGTGCGCAATGCGCTGCGCATGCGGCCCGACCGCATCGTCATCGGCGAGGTGCGCGGGGCCGAGGCGGTCGACATGCTGCAGGCCATGAACACCGGCCACGAAGGGTCGCTCACCACCATCCATGCCAACACCCCCAGGGACGCGCTGGCACGGCTGGAGAACATGATCGGCATGGCCAACCTGAACCTTCCGCACCGCACCGTGCGCCAGCAGATCGCCTCGGCGATCACGGTGGTGATCCAGGTCCTGCGGATGGTCGACGGGCGGCGCAAGGTCACCAGCATCCAGGAGATCACCGGCATGGAAGGCGAAGTGGTCACGATGCAGGAGATCTTTGCTTTCCGCCACACCGGCATGGGCCCCGATGGGCAGGTGCGCGGCCATTTCCAGGCGACGGGCGTCCGGCCGAAGTTCACCGAACGGCTGCAGTCGTTCGGCATCGTGCTGCCCGACACCATGTTCGAACCCGACAAGCACTACGAATAGGAGGCCACCATGTTCGACAACCTGGGAGGCGATGCGCTGATCACCGTGACGGTCCTCGTGTTCGTGACCGTGCTGTTGATGCTCGAGGGGCTGTACCTGATCTGGCGTTCCTACAAGGGGCCCGAGGCGCGGACGATCGAGAGGCGCCTGCAGGCGCTCTCGGCGGCGACCGACCGCACCGCGCAGGCCCGCCTGGTGAAGGAACGCATGCTCAGCGGCGTGCCGTGGCTGCAGCGGATTCTGCTGACATTGCCGCGAGCCCATCGGCTGGACCGCTTCATCCTGCAGGCGGGACTGGACTGGACCGTCTCCAGCCTGTTGCTGGTCTGTGCCGTGCTCGGGGTGTCGGCGTTCTTCCTGCTGGTCTCGGTGGCGCATCAGTCGATGGTGCTGGCGCTGGCCGGTGGGGCCTTCGGTGTGGCGCTTCCGTTGCTCTACCTGCAGTACCAGCGGGGTCGCCGCCTGTCCCGCATGGAAAGGCAGCTTCCGGAAGCGCTGGACCTGGTGACGCGCGCGCTGCGCGCGGGCCATTCGTTCGCGAGCGGGGTACAGATGATCGGCGACGAGATGAACGATCCCATCGCCACCGAGTTCCGGATGGTGGCCGATGAAGTCAATTTCGGCGTCTCGCTGCAACAGGCGCTGACCAACCTGAGCGAGCGCGTGCCGCTCACCGATCTGCGCTACTTCGTGGTCGCGGTGCTGATCCAGCGCGACTCCGGCGGCAACCTGACGGAGGTGCTGAGCAACCTGAGCCGGCTCATCCGCGACCGGCTCAAGCTGCTCGCGCGAGTGCGGGTGCTGTCGTCGGAGGGGCGCCTGTCGGCCTGGATTCTGGGCATCATGCCCTTCGCGCTCGCGGGGCTCATCAACATCTTCAACCCGGAGTTCATGTCGCCGCTGTGGGAGGACCCGATGGGGCTGGTGGTCGTCAAGTACATGCTGGGCCTGATGGTGGTGGGCGCGTTGATCCTGCGCAAGATCGTCAAGATTCGTGTCTGAAGGAGAAGAGCCATGCTGTTTCCCATTCTTGTGTTCTTCGCCGTATCGCTCGCGATCGGCGGCCTGTCGGTGTGGTTGTTGCCGACGCGCACCGAGCAGCGCCTGCAGGCGGTCGCCCAGCCGACGGGCAAGTCGCCGTGGGCCGAAACCGTCGTCAAGCTCGTCGGGCCGTTCGCCCAGCTGTCCTCGCCCACCGGCGATGCGGAAGCGTCGCCGCTGCGCGTGCGTTTTCTGAATGCCGGCATCCGCTATCCGGATGCCCACCTGGTCTACTTCGGCATGAAGACGCTGCTGCCGCTGGCCTTCGCCGGATTGGCCTTTCTCGTGCTGCGTACGGGAGGGGTGGATGGCGGCATGACGATGCTGCTGTGGCTGGCCGTCGCCGCACTGGTCGGCTGCTACCTGCCGAACACCGTGCTGTTCCTTCGCATCAGGGCGCGAAGGCGCGAGATCTTCGAGAACTTTCCCGATGCCGCCGACCTGATGCTGGTGTGCGTCGAGGCAGGTCTCGGGCTGGATGCGGGCCTGGTCAAGGTCACCGACGAGATGCGCGTCAAGAGCCTGGCGCTCGCCCAGGAGCTGCACTGGACCAATCTCGAGATGCGTGCGGGCAGCACGCGCGAAAAGTCGCTGCGCAACCTGGCCCTTCGCACGGGCGTGGAGGAGATCGGAACCTTCGCGACCATGCTGACCCAGGCGGACCGGTTCGGCACCAGCATCGGCGAATCGCTGCGGGTGTTTTCCGACGACCTGCGCCACAAGCGCCAGGTGCGCGCGGAAGAACTTGCCGCCAAGGTGCCGACCAAGATGCTGCTGCCGCTGGTGCTGTGCATCTTCCCGTGCGTCTCGCTGGTGATCCTCACGCCGGCGGCGATCCGTATCGTGCGGATCGTCATGCCGATGCTCAACGGCCAGTGAATCCAGGCCCCGGCGATCGATCAGTCGGTCGCCGTGTCGAGCTGGTGCTTGACGGCGTAGATGTAGAGCTCGAGCCGGTTCGTCACGCCGAGCTTCTGGTAGATCGACGTGAGGTGGTTGCGGAACGTGTGCTCGGTGACGAACATCTGCGCAGCGAGCATCTTGTTCGATGCGCCGCTGCCTCTCACGACGGTGCGGATGATCTGCCGCTCCTTCTGGGTCAGGCTGGCCAGCTTGAGCGCCTCGGGGTCTGCCTTCGGCGGCTTCTTCGACGATGTCAGCTCGGAGAAGACACGGCCCATGGCTTCGGCGTCGACGCACAGCTCGCCCCGGTGCACGCGCTCGATGGCGTCGAGCACCTGCTGCGCCGAGGCGTCCTTGCACATCACGCCCCTTGCGCCGCGCAGCACCGCGAGATCCAGCTTTCGCTGCTCGCGTTCCGCCGTCAGGACGAGCACGCGGGACACTTCGTTCGACAGGAGCCCGGGAAGGATGTCGATGGCAGACCGCCCGGCCAGATCGAGGTCGAGGACGATCACGTCGGGCGCGAGATGATCGCTTTGTTCGAGGGCCTCTTCGCAGCAGCTCGCCGTGGCGACGAGCTTCATGCGGGGCTGTTCTCCGTCGATCAGTCTCGACAGGCCCCACAGCATGGTCTGGTGATCGTCCACGAGCATGACGCCGATGGGATGGGCTGTTGCTGGTTGCATGACTGTGCCTCCGTGTTCTTTTCAGACGGGTATCTCGACCAGGACCGCCGTGGCGCCGTTTGCGCTCTGGTCGACCTGTGCATGCCCTCCCAGGGCCGCCGCACGCTCGGTGATCGAGCGTGGCCGGAATTTCGTGAAGCCCGCGCCGCAGGCTTCGTTCTCGATCCGCAGGTGCAGCCGCCCGTCGCGGCAGGCGAGGCGGATGCTGCCCTGGCGCGCGTGGGTGTGCTTGCAGATGTTGTTCAACCCCTCGCCGACCAGCTGGAGCACTTCCGCCGTCATCCGGTCGTCGAGGTGGACGTCGCGTTCGACCACGACGCCGATGTCGATGCCATAGAGGCCCTTGATGCGCGCAGCCTGCCGGTGCAGATGCGGCAGGATGATCTCGCAGGGGCTCTGGGTGCCGTGCTTGACCGTGCCGGCGAAGCGGCGCAGGTCGGCGATCACGTTCTCGGCCATGTGGGTCAGCCTGTCCAGGTCCTCGACCAGCGGGTTGTCGGCGGCCGCCTTCTTGCGCAGCGCGCCCAGGCCCATCTTGAGGCCGATGTAGGGCTGGATCGCGGTGTCGTGCAGGTCCAGCGAGATCTTCAGGCGCTCCTTGGAGGCGGCCTCCGAGGCCATCCGGTCGAGCACTTCGATGGTCTCGATGACAGGGAAGACCTGGCTCACGATGTACGCCAGAAAGAGCGCATCGGACCGGCTGAACCCCCCTTTGTCGGACGACACGTAGACCCGGCCTTCGCCCAGGCGCATCGGCAGCGGCGCGCTGATGAAGGAGTGGGCCTCCAGCATCGTGGCGACAGCCGTGCTGCGCAGCGATTCGTCTTCGTCCTGAGCGCGCCAGCGCTGCGTGCCGGGCTCGCAGGCCAGGCTGCGCGCGCGCAGCCAGCTCAGGGGCCAGGGCAGGCCATGGCTCAGCACGATCTGGTCGGCGCCGAGGGCCATGAGCGGCGACTCCGCAAGGTGGCCGATCAGCTGGACGTTGACCTGCTCCTCGACGTCGCTTTTCCGGAGCGTGCGCAGGACCCAGTCGCCCGTGGCCGCGTCCCGCATCAGCAGGATGCAGTGATCGGCCTTGAAGAAGGCCAGCGTCTTCTCCATCGTGCAGGCGATCGTGCGGCCCACGCCGAAGCGGGGGTTCGACAGGCGGCTCACATGGCTCAGCAGTGCGAGACGCCGCTGCAGTTCGACCTTCGAGCCGCCCCAATGCCCGATCATGTGCCCCAGCGCCAGCAGGAACGTGGTGCGCATGAGCACTTGCGGCGCTTCGCTTCCGGTGCTCGTTCCCAGCCCGCAGACGGCAAACGAGGCGACCGCAGCCACCGTGACCCGGGCGGCTTCTTCGTAGCCCCAGCGGAACGAGGACGTGAGGATGGCGAAGAAGTAGAAGAGGAAGTAGAGGCTGTGAACGCCGTCCGTGACGAAGATGATCAGCGTGAACCACGCCACGTCGGACCAGTGGATGGTCCGGCCGCGGAAATACGGCCAGCCCAGCCGGGTGCAGAAGTACACGAGGAGACTGTGAAGGACGTAGCCCGAAAATGCGGCCCAGACCGCGTAGCCGATGGGCTGTCCCGCCTCGCCGCCGTTAACCGCGACCGCGAGCAGCGCGGACACCGCCAGCACCAGCCGCATCCGGGACACCATGAGCGCGTCCGCCGTCAGGCTGGCGTCGATGCCGCAATCCGGTTGGGTGGTGCTGCTGGCCGGCATGGAGCGATGTCCCTTGCATGAACCGTTTCACGCCTTGTCGGACGTACAGCAATGGAGGACCATACAGGGCGAGACGCCGCTCCCTCGGGGGAGCCTCTCTCCTGGCCGAGGACCGAAACTGTTGAGGTTGGTATTTTTGTTCACTTTTAACTCAAAAGTACTCATGTGAAGTTTTCACAGTACTACTTTGGATGTCAATTGCAATAGAAATTGACGTTTCCTGAGCTTTAGTGACAATTGTTGCAATTTGATACGTAACGGTATCCGCATCCACCGGGAGGTGGAAGGCAGATGCGTCACTCGGCGCAGTGCAAGAAGAGACGGCTCGAAGAGGGGATGGTGCCGGGTTACCGTCGGGAATCCGACCGGAGGGAAACGCGGCCGCGCCACAAGATTCGGGCAAAGAAAAAGGCCCGTGAAAAATCAGGGGCCCTGGATGTGGTGGAGAGGATGAGGATCGAACTCACGACCTCCGCATTGCGAACGCGGCGCTCTCCCAGCTGAGCTACCCCCCCACACAGAGCGAATTTTAGCCACAAGATGCGTTCCGACGCACGGTGTCATGCCAAGATTCGCGCCTTCCGATCAACGAACAAGAATTGCATGGCTGCTTTGCACGAGCCCGCCTGGCTGGAAGGCATGTACAACAACCTGGCGCGGGTGAAGGATCACCCGGCCTATTTCGAGCGATGGGCGCGTGATTCCGCAGCCGCGCGCGACGCATTGCCGAGTCGGCTCGACCAGCCCTATGGACAGGGCCTCAACGAGACACTCGACGTCTTTCCGGCGCCCGTGCCCGATGCGCCCGTGCTGGTCTTCATTCATGGCGGGTATTGGCGCGCCATGGACAAGAGCCAGCATTCCTTCATTGCGCCGGCGTTCAACGACCGCGGCATCTGCGTGGTGGTGCCCAACTACGCGTTGTGCCCCGGCACGGTCGACCAGCCGGTCACCGTGCCGGGCATCCTGCTGCAGATGGTGCGTGCGCTCGAATGGACGTGGCGGCACATCGCGGCCTATGGTGGCGACCCCTCTCGCATCACGGTCGCCGGTCATTCGGCTGGCGGCCACATGGCCGCGGCGCTGCTGGCCTGCGACTGGAAATCGGTCGCGCCCGATCTGCCCGCGCAGCTCGTTCGCAACGCGCTCTCGGTTTCGGGCCTCTACGACCTCCGGCCGCTGCAGCGCACACCGTTCCTGGAGAACGTGCTGAAGCTGAGCGACGCGGATGCCCGGCGTGCCAGCCCGGCGCTCTGGCCTGCACCGCCGCGCGGCCAGCTCTACGCGGTCGCGGGCGGGGAGGAGAGCGCGGAGTTCATCCGCCACAACGCGATGATCCGCGAGGCCTGGGGCCGCAACACCGTGCCGGTGTGCGAGGTGCTCCCGGGACTCGACCACTTCGGCGTGGTCGATGCGCTGGCCGACACGGCCCACGCGCTGCACCGGCACGCCGTGCAGCTGCTCGAAGCCTGACCGGCGCCGCTGCGGGGGCGGGGCTTACATCAGCAGGTGCTCGCCTGCGTTGTCGCCGCCCAGCGTGACGTAGTTGACCTTGCGGATGTCCATCAGCGTGCGGCCGCCCGCGTAGCTGATGGAGCTTTGCACGTCCTGCTCCATCTCGACCAGCGTGTCGGCCAGCTTGCCCTTGATGGGCTCGAGGATGCGCTTGCCCTCGACGTGCCTGTACTCGCCCTTGTTGAAATCGCTGGCGGAGCCGTAGTACTCCTTGAAAAGCACGCCGTCGACCTCGACCGTCTTGCCCGGCGACTCTTCGTGGCCCGCGAACAGCGAGCCGATCATCACCATCGACGCGCCGAAGCGCACGCTCTTGGCGATGTCGCCATGGTCGCGGATGCCGCCGTCGGCAATGATCGGCTTGGTTGCCACGCGCGCGCACCACTTGAGCGCCGACAGCTGCCAGCCGCCCGTGCCGAAGCCGGTCTTGAGCTTGGTGATGCAGACCTTGCCCGGGCCGATGCCGACCTTGGTGGCGTCGGCGCCCCAGTTTTCGAGGTCGATCACGGCTTCCGGCGTGCCGACGTTGCCGGCGATCACGAAAGACCTGGGCAGCTTCTCCTTCAGGTAGCCGATCATGTTCTTCACGCTGTCGGCGTGGCCGTGCGCGATGTCGATCGTGATGTATTCGGGCACCAGGCCCAGGGCCACCAACTGGTCGACGGTGTCGTAGTCGGGCTTCTTCACGCCCAGCGAGATCGAGGCGAACACGCCCTTGCCCTGCATCTCCTTGACGAACTTCACGTTGTCGAGGTCGAAGCGGTGCATCACGTAGAAGTAGCCGTTCTGCGCGAGCCACAGGCAGATCGACTCGTCGACCACCGTTTTCATGTTGGCCGGCACCACCGGCACGCGGAAGCTGCGCTCGCCGAGCGTGACGCTGGCGTCGCACTCCGAGCGGCTCTCCACGCGGCACTTGCGCGGGAGCAGAAGAATGTTGTCGTAATCGAAAATTTGCATGACCAGGCTCCTGAAAGGAATCGTCGAAAGGAACGAATGAGCGCTTGGTCCGGCCGGCTTTCATGGTGCATTCCGCAAAGGAACGCCCACAAAAAACCGGGCGCAAGAAACTTGGGCCCGGTGATTGAGTTTACGCGGTCTCGCAAAGGCGGGTCTTCCGGTTCTTCATATAACCCGCATACGCCGTGGTTTCTACAATCGCAGGATGCTTTTCAACGATCCTGCGGCTGACGCCCACCCTGCGGACCTGCCGCTGCTCCACAACCTGAACGCGGAGCAGCTCGCCGCAGTGACCCTCCCGGCAGGCAATGCGCTGATCCTCGCGGGCGCCGGTTCCGGCAAGACGCGGGTGCTCACCACCCGCATCGCCTGGCTGCTCCAGACGGGTCAGGTCTCCGCCGGCGGCATCCTGGCCGTCACCTTCACCAACAAGGCCGCCAAGGAAATGATGACGCGGCTGACGGCGATGCTGCCCGTCAACGTGCGCGGCATGTGGATCGGCACCTTCCACGGCCTGTGCAACCGCCTGCTGCGCGCGCACTGGAAGCTGGCCAACCTGCCCTCGACCTTCCAGATCCTCGACACGCAGGACCAGCTCTCGGCCATCAAGCGCCTGATGAAGCAGTTCAACGTCGACGACGAGCGCTTTCCGGCCAAGCAGACCCAATGGTTCATTGCGGGCGCGAAGGAAGACGGCCTGCGCCCGCGCGACGTCGAGGTCCGCAGCGACGACGACCGCAAGAAGGTCGAGCTCTACCAGCTCTACGAAGAGCAATGCCAGCGCGAAGGCGTGGTCGACTTCGGCGAGCTCATGCTGCGCAGCTATGAGCTGCTGCGCGACAACGACCCGGTGCGCGAGCACTACCAGCGCCGTTTCCGCCACATCCTGATCGACGAGTTCCAGGACACCAACCGCCTGCAGTACGCGTGGATCAAGATGCTCTCGGGCCACACGGTCGCGGGCCAGTTCACGCCCGGCCAGAACAACAGCGTGATCGCGGTGGGCGACGACGACCAGAGCATCTATGCCTTCCGCGGCGCGCGCGTGGGCAACATGGCCGACTTCGTGCGCGAGTTCGATGTGCAGCACCAGATCAAGCTGGAGCAGAACTACCGCAGCTACAGCAACATCCTCGATTCGGCCAACGAGCTCATCAGCCACAACAGGAAGCGGCTCGGCAAGAACCTGCGCACCGACCAGGGTCCGGGCGAGCCGGTGCGGGTGTACGAATCGCCCACCGACCTCGCCGAGGCGCAGTGGATGGTCGAAGAAATGCGCCAGCTCGTGCGCGACGGCTTCGACCGCAAGGAAATGGCGGTGCTCTACCGCAGCAATGCGCAGAGCCGGGTGATCGAAACGGCGCTTTTCAATGCCTCGGTGCCGTACCGCGTGTACGGTGGCCTGCGCTTCTTCGAGCGCGCCGAAATCAAGCACGCGCTGGCCTACCTGCGCCTGCTCGAGAACAAGGACGACGACACCAGCTTCCTGCGCGTTGTCAACTTCCCGCCGCGCGGCATCGGCGCGCGCACGCTCGAGACACTGCAGGATGCGGCGCGTGCGGCGAATCGTTCGCTGCACGACGCGGTCAGCGTGGTCGGCGGCAAGGCGGGGGCGAACCTCACCGGCTTCGTCGCCAAGATCGACGTGCTGCGCGAGCAGACCCAGGGTGTCAGCCTGCGCGAGATCATCGAACTGGTGCTCGACCACAGCGGTCTCGTCGAGCACTACAAGGCCGACCGCGAAGGCGCCGACCGCCTCGAGAACCTGGACGAACTCGTGAATGCGGCCGAGAGCTTCGTCACGCAGGAAGGCTTCGGCCGCGATGCAGTGGCATTGCCGGTCGACGAACTGCGCCAGTCGCCCGCGAGCCAGGGCATCGACCTGACCCGGCCGGTGGTCGACGAACCACTTGCGCCCGATGCCGAAACCGGCGAAACGCTGAGCCCGCTGGCCGCGTTCCTCACGCACGCCGCGCTCGAGTCGGGCGACAACCAGGCGCAGGCCGGCCAGGACGCTGTGCAGCTCATGACGGTGCACGCCGCCAAGGGCCTCGAGTTCGACTGCGTGTTCATCACCGGCATGGAAGAAGGCCTGTTCCCGCACGAGAACTCGATGAGCGACTTCGAGAGCCTCGAGGAAGAACGCCGCCTGATGTACGTGGCGATCACGCGGGCGCGCAAGCGCCTGTACCTCAGCCATTCGCAGACGCGCATGCTGCACGGCCAGACCCGCTACAACGTCAAGAGCCGCTTCTTCGAGGAACTGCCGGAGAGCGCGCTCAAGTGGCTCACGCCCAGGAACCAGGGCTTCACACCGTCGGCCTTCGGCTACGGCGGCGGCTATGCGAGCACGCGCGGCGGCAGTGGCAGCTATGGCGGCGGCAACAACTACGGCAGCAGCAGTGGCAAGGACACCTTCGCCAGCCCGCCGGTGCCGCCGCAGAAGACAGCGCCGTCGCACGGCCTGCGTTCCGGCATGCAGGTGTTCCACAACAAGTTCGGCGAAGGCACGGTGGTGGCGCTCGAAGGCACCGGTGACGACGCCCGTGCGCAGGTCAAGTTCACGCGCCACGGCGTGAAGTGGCTGGCGCTCTCGGTGGCCAAGCTCACGCCGGTTTGAAGACGCTACCAAAACAATAGCTGACAGCGCAGGCAGGACGGGCATCATGGCCGGTTTCTGCCAGATTCGGCCGTACACTCCGGGCTCGCCAAACATGGGGAGTCAGGGATGTGGTTCATTGGCATCATTGCCGGCCTGTTCATCGGGGCGCTGTTCGAGTCGGTGCCGGTGGCGCTGGTCCTTGCCGTCATCGGCGCCTTCGCCTTTCCGCAGATGTTCGGCAGGAAGAAGGCCGAGCCGCAGCGGACCGAGGCTGAAGGTGCATCGGCTGCCGGAAGCGCTGCCGGCACGCCGGGCACGGCCGCGCCTGCGGGCGGCRTGCTGAAGCTGCAGCAGCGGGTGGCGGAACTCGAGCAGCGGGTCAGCCAGCTCGAACGACGGCTCGCACAAGGCGCGGGCGATGAAGTCGTCGCCGCGGCCCCTTCGCTGCCGCGGGCGCAACCCGCCGCCGCACAGGCCGCGGAGATGCCCCGTCCCCGCATCGCGACCATGCAGGTTCCCCCGCCGCCGGTCGCCGTTGCGAAGGAGGCCACTGCAGAGCCGCCCGCCACGCCTGCCGCGCCTGCCGCTCCCGCCGCAGCACGCCCGCCGGAAACCGTCGCGGCACCCAAGCCACCGGCCGCCGTACCGCCGCCGGTTCGTCGCCCACCTCCGCCGCCACCTCCACCGCCGGTGCCGCTGCGCGACCGCCTTCCCGCGCCGATCGCCAACCTGATCTTCGGCGGCAACATGCTGGTCAAGCTGGGCGTGCTGATCCTGTTCCTCGGGCTGGCTTTCCTGCTGCGCTACACGGCCGAGCGCGTGACCGTGCCGATCGAGCTGCGCTATGCCGCGGTGGCGCTGGTGGGGGCGGGCCTGCTGGTGCTGGGCTGGCTGCTGCGCCACAAGCGCGCGGGCTATGCGCTGATCCTGCAGGGCGCGGGCATCGGCATCTTCTATCTCACGACGCTCGCGGCCATGAAGCTCAGCGGCCTGCTGCCGGCCAGCGTGGGCTTCGCCTTCCTGTTCGGCGTGGCGGTGCTCAGCGCCGCGCTGGCGATGCTGCAGAACGCGCCCCTGCTGGCCATCGTCGCCGCGCTCGAGGGCTTTGCGGCGCCGGTGCTGGCGTCCACCGGTTCGAACCAGCCGGTGGCGCTCTTCACCTACCTGCTGGTGCTCRATGTGGGCATCGTGCTGATCGCCTGGTTCAGGGCTTGGCGGGTGCTCAACCTGATCGGCTTCGTGGGCACCTTCACGCTGGCGGCGGGCTGGGCGCACAAGTACTACACCGACGACCAGTACGGCATCGTGCAGCCCTTCCTGATCGTGTTCTTCCTGCTGTTCACCGCCATCGGCCTGTTCTTTGCGCGCCGCACGCTGTTCGATGCGCCGGTGCAGCCCGCGCAGCCACTGGCGACGCGCGCGCTGGACACGCTGCGCCGCGCCGGCCGGGTCGACAGCTCGCTGGTGTTCGGCACGCCGATGGTCGCGTTCGGCATGCAGGTCCTGCTGATGCGTCCGTGGGAGTACGGTGCCGCCTTCTCTGCGATGGCGCTCGCGGCCTTCTACCTCGTGATGGGGAGGCTGGTGTTCGCCACGCAGCCCAGGGGCCTGGCCCTGCTGGCGGAGGCCTACGCCATCGTCGGCGTGATCTTCGGCACGCTTGCCATTCCGCTCGGCCTCGAAGGGCAGTGGACCGGCGCGGCCTGGGCGGTCGAGGCGGCCGGCATGTACTGGCTGGGCGCGCGGCAAGGTCGCGTGTATGCGCGCGCCTTCTCGTTCCTGGTGTTCGCCGGTGCGGTGTGGAAGCTGCTCGAGGCCACGCAGCTGGATGCAGCGGCGGGGCATCCGCTGCTGCAGGGCTCGGTGATCGGCCCGCTGCTGGTCGCGGTCAGCGCCTTCGCGATGTGGACCATGCACCGCCGCGCGAAGCTGGACGAAGGCGACGGCCTGGAAGCCGTGACCGGCAGCGCCTTGCCGTGGCTCGGCATGGCTGCACTCACGCTGCTGCTGTGGCAATGGTTCATGCCGCCATGGGCCGCGGCCGCAACGGCCATGCTGGCGTCGGCCACTTTCGCCGTCGCCGTGCGCTTCGCGCTGCAGCCGTTGGCGTATGTGAGCTTCGGCATGCAGGCGCTGGCGGTGGCCGGCTTCGTCGCCACGCTGCATCGCACGGCGGAGGGGCTCGACGCCGGACAGGCGCTGGCCAGCGGCTGGCAGGGTGCCGCGGCGGCCTGCCTGATCGCTCTCAGCGTGCTCGGCAGCGCCGCTTGGTCGATGCTGCAGGCTCACCGTGCGGCGTTGGCGCGCGGCGTGCAGCCCGTGTGGTCGCTCGGCAATGTGGTGGGCGTGATCGCAGGCGCGGGCCTGCTGCACCTCGCGATGCTGTTCCAGATCAGCCTCGTGCAGGCGGCACTGCTGTGGCCGCTGACCGCCACGGTCGTGCTGTGGGTGGGGTTGCGCATGGCGCACATGCCGCTCGCGGCCTTCGCGGGTGCGTTGCACGGGGTCGCCGCGGTGCTCTTCACCTCGCTCTCGGTGTTCGATGCCGGTGCGGTTCGCCCGGCCTTCGCGCATCTGGGCTTCTGGACGCCCGTGGTGCTGGGCCTCGCGGCACTGCTGGCCGGCGACTGGCTGCGCGACGAAGCGCGTCCGCGTGCAGGCGAGCCGGCAGGCACGGCGCGCAAGCGCTGGGTCAACGCCTGGTGTGCCAATCCTGCCGTGCTGTGGGCGCCGGTGGTCTGGGGCCTGGGCTGGTGGCTGTTCGGCATGCTGGACGAAAGCGTCGGGGTGCTGAATCGCCACGGCCTGGCGGGCCACGTGCCCGCAGCCGTCATGGCGGTGGTGCTCGTGACCTCGATGCTGGCCACGCTCGTGGCGCACCGCCGCGACTGGGTGCAGCTCGGCAAGGCGACGCTGGCCACGCTGCCTGGCTTCGGCCTGATCGCCGCCTACGGAATCGCGGGCGGGCCGACGCCGTTCTACGTGCCGTCAAGCGCGTTCGGCTGGATCGCCTGGCCGCTGGCGCTCGCATGGCACCTGCGTTTGCTCCGTGCGCAGAAGCGATGGTTCGGTGCCTTGGAACTGACCTCGTTCCATGTCGCGGGCTTCTGGCTCTTCCTGCTGCTCGCGGCTCGCGAATGCCAATGGCAGCTCGGCCGCATCGGCGCCGAGTGGTCGAGCTGGCAACTGCTGGGCTGGGCCATCGTGCCGGCGCTCGTGTTGTGGGCGCTGCGTTCGCGCGTGCTGCTGCAGCGCTGGCCGCTCAGCGAATACCGCAGCGCCTACCTCGAACTCGCCGCGACGCCGGTGGCGATGTACCTGCTCGCCTGGGTCTGGGTGACCAACGCCGTCAGCCCCGGCAATGCGGCGCCGCTGCCTTATGTGCCGCTGCTGAATCCGCTCGAACTCGCGCAGTGGCTCGTGCTGTTCGCGCAGGTGCTGTGGTGGCGCGCCTTGCCGCGGGGCTCGTTCGCGCGCGTGCAGCCGATGGTTGCGAAGGGCGCGATCGGCCTCACCGGGCTCGCGCTGCTGACCGGCATGGTGCTGCGTGCTTGTCACCACTACGCGGGCGTGGAATGGCGCTTCGACGCGCTCTATGCCTCGTGGCTCACGCAGGCGGCGCTGTCGATCACCTGGGCCATCTGCGGTGTGGTCGCGATGGTGCTCGGCCATGCGCGCCGCGTGCGGACCTTGTGGATCGCGGGCGCGGCGCTGCTTGGCGTGGTGGTGCTGAAGCTGTTCTTCGTCGAGCTGGCGGACCGTGGCGGGCTGTTCCGCATCGTGTCGTTCATTGCAGTGGGCGCCTTGCTGCTGCTGGTGGGCTACTTTGCGCCGGTGCCGCCGAAGAAGGAAGAAGCGGAGCCGAAGGAACTGAAGGCTCCGGCCGAAGGAGGCGCAGCATGAGCAGGGGTGCAATCAACGCTTTCCGCGTGGGTGTCGTCCTCGTCGCGACGATGGCGGCGATGGCGGCGGGGAGTGCGGTGCAAGCGCAGCCGGTCACCACCGCGCCCGTCGCGCTGCAAGGCGCCGGGCCGTACCACCGGCTCACGCTGCCGCTGGCCATTTACGGCCGTGCCGCCTACGACGACCTGCGCGACCTGCGGGTGCGCAATGCCGCCGGGCATCCGGTGCCTTACGCGTGGCTGCGCAATGAAGCCGCGACGCCGCGCACCGCCTCGCAGGAGGTACCGATCTTCGCGCTGCCCGGCAGTGCCCCCGGTGCGGCACCGGGTGACGCGACGCTCGCCTTCTCGGTGCGGCCCGACGGCTCGCTGGCGCTGGACGGCAAGGCCGCCGCCAACCGCAAGGCAAACGATGCGACGCAGTGGCTCATCGACGTGAGCCAGGTCAAGGGCAGCCTGCTGCAGGCCCGTTTCGAGGTCGCGCCCGATGCGCGCGGCCTGTTCGCCTTCCGCCTGGAAGCCAGCGACGACCTGCGGAAATGGCGCCCGGTAGGCACCGAAGAACAGTTGGTGCGCCTGACGCATGGCGGCCAGGCCATCGAGCGCCTGGCGGTCGACCTGGGCAACCTCCGCACGCGCTTCCTGCGCCTGCGCTGGAGCGATCCGCAGCACGGTGTACCGCTGATCAAGGTGAGCATCGACAGCGTCCAGGAGGTCGAGCCGGCGGCGCCGCTCGAATGGTCCGGCGCGCTGAAACCCGAGCGCTGTGCCGCCGACTACTGCGACTACCTGCTGCCGCGCGGCCTGCCGGTGCAAAGCCTGCGCATCGACCTCGCCGACATCAACACGCTGGCACAGGTCGGCGTTTCGGGCCTGCTCGACCCCGCGCCTGCCTCTGCCGTGCCGCCGCAGCCTGTGCCCCGCAATCCCCTCTATGCCTTGCGGCACCAGCAGCGCCGGCCGGCTCCGCTTTCCGTCGGCCCTGGCGAGGCGCCGCTGCTCGACACGGTGGTGTATCGCCTTGCGCAGGCGGGCGGCGAGGCGCGCTCGCCGGTGCTGGCGCTCGACGGCGTGGCGTATTCGCGCCTGCGCCTGCGCACCTCCGGCCCGGTGAGCGTGCTCGGCGCGACGCCGCCGACCCTCGCGGTGGGCGCCACGCCGCGCACGCTGGTGTTTCTCGCGCAGGGCGGGGCGCCGTTCTCGCTGGCATGGAATGCGGCGCCCGATACGGGCACCGTTCAAGAGGCTGCGCCAGGCGCTCCGCTCGGTCTGTCGACGCTGATCCCGGGTTACGCGGCGGACAAGCCGGTCATCGCGGATGAAGCCTCGGTCACCTTGCCGGTGGCCGCCGTCGAAGCCGCCGTGGCCGCTGCGGCACTGGCGCCCATTCCCGAGGCAGCACGGCAGGATCCGTCGCGCAAGTGGTGGCTCTGGGGTGCGTTGGGTGTGAGCTTGCTGCTGCTGGCCGGGATGGCGTGGTCGCTCTTCGCGAGCCTGCGCAAGGACAGGGCCGCGGCGGACTGACCGGGGTCAGTTCGGGTCGAAGGTGTCGCGGAACGTGAACCAGTTCGAGGCCTGAGCCATCGCGGCGAGTGCCAGCACCGTGCCGATCATCAGCACATTGCCGACGGCCATTGCACCGGCACCGGAGCCCAGCGAGCCGACGCCGATGACGACCGTGGCAATCAGCGACACGGCGATGATCGCGAGCAGGAACACGCCGGCCCAGGCGAGTCCGAACAGCGCGTAGGCGCCGAAATTCCGGAACATGGCGACCAGGCTGAAGAAGATGCTCTTCGCCGGCTCCACCTGGTACCAGTGCACCAGCGCTGGCGCGTGCCACATCGCCAGAAGCAGCGGCAGCGCGAGACACATCTGAAGCAGGCTCGCAACCCGGAAGTTGCTGCTCGCCATCATTTCTGCCGTCAAGGTTTCGTTGAGCAGATATCCGCGCGCGAATTGCCCGCCGTCGACCACGACGGTGAGCAGCACGGTGAGGAAGAAATACACCGCCGAGATCACGCCCAGCACCATCAGCGAACGCCACTCCTTGCGCATGGCTTTCGCCACCTCCAGGAACATGACGGCGCTCGTGGGCTTCTTCACACCCTCCAGGTTCTCGAGATCATCGGCACTGGCGGCCCCCGCATCGGCCACCGATGCCGCGACCATGAAACCCAGCGTCGAGAACGGCAGCGCCAGGAGCGCAAGGAGGTTGCCGATCAGCGGCAGCTGCGACACGGTCGAAATCACGGCCAGGAACAGGAAGAACAGCGAGATGAAGGCCAGCGGCTGTCGCCAGAAGTTCCTGAGCCCGAGGCGGACCCATTCGACGCCGGTTCGCGCCGGCACGAGGTTGAGTTTCATTTTTCCGATCAGGCGGCCAAGGGCTCGAGTGCCTGGGCCATGACATGCGGGTGGGTGGCGCGTTCGCGCAGGACACGCTCGAAATGCGTGGGGTCGTGGGCCTTGAGCATGCTCGCCTCGCGCGGCAGGTGGAAGTCCCACAGCCGGGAGATCCAGAAGCGCAGCGCCGCGGCGCGCAGCATCGCGGGCAGCAGGGCGCGCTCGGCGGCGTTCAGCGGGCGCACGGTTTCGTAGGCCGCGAGCAGGGCGTCGGCACGCCCTGCATCGTGTTCGCCGGTGGCGAGGTCAATGGCCCAGTCGTTCAGGCACACCGAGAGGTCGAACAGCCAGGTGTCGGTGCCGGCGAAATAGAAGTCGAACACGCCGGTCAAACGCGGCGCCGAGCCAGGCTCGTCGCCGGTCGCGAACATCACGTTGTCGCGGAACATGTCGGCATGCACCGGTCCGCGCGGCAGCGCCGCGTAGGCCGACGATTCGGCGATGTGGTTCTGGTAGGCGAGCTCGGCGCGCAGCAGCGCGGCCTGCGGTTCCTCGAGGTAGGGCAGCACCACCGGGGTGGTCTCGTTCCACCACGCGAGGCCGCGCAGGTTCGGCTGGATGCGAGGGAAGTCGCGCGCGGCGATGTGCATGCGTGCCAGCATCGCGCCCAGTTCGGCGCAGTGGGCCGTGCCGGGGGCGAGCTCGCTGTGGCCCGAAAGCCGCTGCACCAGCGCGGCCGGCTTGCCCGCCACGATGTGCAGCAGCTCGCAGGGCGCCTGCGCGGGAATCGTCAGCGCGTGGCCCTTCGGCGGCGCCACCGCCGGATCGGCCACCGGCTCCGGCACCGGGAGGCCGCGGGCCGCCAGGTGCTTCATCAGACAAAGGTAGTAAGGCAACTGCTCGGCGCTCAGGCGTTCGAACAGCGTCAACACGAACTCGCCGGACTCGGTGGTCGCGAAGTAGTTGGTGTTCTCGATGCCGCCCTCGATGCCGCGCAGGTCGCGCAACGCGCCCATGCCCAGGCGCTGGACGAGCGCGTCTGCCTCGCCGAATTCGACTTCGGTAAAAACTGCCATGGCGGTGCTCAGCGCCGTGCTGCGGAAACTGCTTGGAATCGCACGGTCAGAACTTCATCACGTTCCAGACGCGCGCGCCGTTGCCGGTGGAGTTCGTTTCATTCGAACCCGGACGTGCGGTGCCGGCGTCGTTGGGCAGGACCTCATAGCCCGGCATGTTGGACTTCGGCTTGACGTTGATGCTCTGCGTACGGCCGCCATAGCGGACTTCGTCGACCGAGGCGCCGCTGTCTTCCGTGTGGATGTGCTCGACCTTCTGGTTGCGCCGGCCGTCGGCCTGCTCCTGATTTTGTAGCGGTTGCGCCGGAGCCGGGGTGGCGGCAGGCGCGGATTGCGCCTGCGCGGCGGCAAAGGGGGCGGCAAAAGCCAGCGCCAGCAGGATGCGGCGGGCGACCAGGAGTGTGGAGCTAGGCATGCATGGATTGTAGGCGTGCCCCCGGTTTCGGGGTGTCGGCGGGCAGCGCACGCCGCCGTCGTTCTGCACGCCGGTCCGGGCACGGCAAAATGGCCCGATGACCGACAAGAAAACGCTGCTGCTCGTCGATGGCTCGAGCTACCTTTACCGAGCCTTCCATGCGATGCCCGACCTGCGCGCCGTGCCCGGCGACCCGAAGAGCCCGGCGACCGGCGCCATCCGCGGAATGATCAACATGATGACGGCGTTGCGCCGCGAGGTGCGCGCCGACTACGCAGCCTGCATCTTC
Source organism: Variovorax sp. P4_B10 (assembly GCF_056402375.1). Classification (NCBI taxonomy): domain Bacteria; kingdom Pseudomonadati; phylum Pseudomonadota; class Betaproteobacteria; order Burkholderiales; family Comamonadaceae; genus Variovorax; species Variovorax sp. P4_B10. Next base: position 114,584 of record NZ_JBFUHN010000006.1, read on the forward strand.
GACGCGCCCGGCAAGACCTTCCGCGACGACTGGTACCCAGAATACAAGGCCAACCGCTCGCCGATGCCCGACGACCTGCGCAGCCAGATCGACCCCATCCACGAGGTGGTCCGCCTCCTGGGCTGGCCGGTGCTCAGCGTGCCCGACGTGGAGGCCGACGACGTGATCGGCACGCTCGCCAAGGTCGCCGCCGCGCAGGGCATCGAGGTGATCGTGTCCAGCGGCGACAAAGACCTGAGCCAGCTGGTGGACGAGCACATCACCATCATCGACACGATGAACGGCAAGAAGCGCGACATCGCTGGCGTGACGGCCGAGTTCGGCGTGCCGCCCAACCTGATGGTCGATTACCAGACGCTGGTGGGCGATACGGTCGACAACGTGCCCGGCGTCGAGAAGGTCGGACCGAAGACGGCAGCCAAGTGGCTGCTCGAATACGGCTCGCTCGATGCGCTGGTCGAACGCGCCGCCGAAGTGAAGGGCGCTGCCGGCGAGAACCTGCGCAAGGCGCTCGACAAGCTGCCCTTGAGCAGGCGCCTCGTCACCATCCGCACCGATTGCGATCTCGACGGCCACGTCGCCGGCCTGCCTTCGCTCGATGGCCTGCCGGTCGGCGCGCCGCAGACCGAGGCGCTCAAACCCTTCTACGAGACGTTCGGTTTCAAGAGTCTCGTCAAGTCGCTCGAAGCGCAAGCGGTTCCGCCCGAGCTGATCGAGGAAAACATCAAGAAGAAGGCCGCCAAGGCCAACACCGACCAGGGCGGCCTGTTCGACGAACCCTCCGACCTGAGCGCGCTCGAAGCCGCGGCCCCCGCGAGCAACCTCAAGTACGACACGATCACGAGCTGGGAGCAGTTCGACACCTGGCTCGCCAGGCTCGAAGCTTCCGAGCTCGCAGCCATCGACACCGAAACCACGTCTCTCGATGAAATGGTCGCGCAGATCGTCGGCGTGAGCTTCAGTGTCGAGCCCGGCGAGGCGGCCTACATCCCGCTCACGCACAACTACCCCGATGCGCCGGCGCAGTTGCCCATCGACGAAGTGCTTGCGAAGCTCAAGCCCTGGCTCGAGAACGGTGCGAAGAAAAAGCTCGGCCAGCACATCAAGTACGACCGCCATGTGTTTGCCAACCACGGCATCGAGGTGCAGGGCTATGCGCACGACACCATGCTGCAGAGCTATGTGCTCGAAGTGCACAGGCCGCACGGCCTCTCCAGCCTGGCCGAGCGCCATCTGGGCCGCAGCGGCATCTCCTATGAAGACCTCTGCGGCAAGGGCGCGCACCAGATCCCGTTCAGCCAGGTCGACATTGCCAAGGCCGCCGAATACTCCTGCGAGGACAGCGACCAGACGCTCGACGTGCACCGCACGCTGTGGCCCCAGCTCGAAGCCAACGAGAAGCTGCGCTTCGTCTACCAGCTCGAAATGGATTCGAGCGAGGCGCTCTACCGTGTCGAGCGCAACGGCGTGCTGATCGACAGCGCCACGCTCGCCGCGCAAAGCCACGAACTCGGCACGCGCATCATGGCGCTCGAGCAGGAGGCCTACGAGATCGCGGGCCAGCCGTTCAACCTGGGTTCGCCCAAGCAGATCGGCGAGATCTTCTTCACCAAGCTGGGCCTGCCGGTGGTCAAGAAGACGCCGAGCGGCGCGCCCAGCACGGACGAGGAAGTGCTCGAGAAACTGGCCGAGGACTACCCGCTGCCCGCCAAGATCCTCGAGCACCGCGGCCTCTCGAAACTCAAGGGCACCTACACCGACAAGCTGGGCCAGCTCGCCAACCCGCGCACCGGCCGCGTCCACACGCACTATGCACAGGCGGTGGCGGTGACGGGCCGCCTCAGCAGCAACGACCCGAACCTGCAGAACATCCCGATCCGCACGCCCGAAGGCCGCCGCGTGCGCGAGGCCTTCGTGGCACCCGCGGGCAGCGTGATCGCCAGCGCCGACTACTCGCAGATCGAGCTGCGCATCATGGCCCACATCAGCGGCGACGAATCGCTGCTGCGCGCCTTCACCGAAGGCATCGACGTGCACCGCGCGACCGCTGCGGAAGTGTTCGGCTCCACGCCCGACCAGGTGTCGAGCGAGCAGCGTCGCTATGCCAAGGTCATCAACTTCGGGCTGATCTACGGCATGAGCAGCTTCGGCCTCGCGCGCAACCTCGGCATCGAGACCAAGGCCGCGGCCTCCTACATCGAGCGCTACTTCGCGCGCTACCCGGGCGTGAAGGCGTACATGGACGAAACCAAGGCGCTCGCCAAGGAGCAGGGCTATGTCGAGACCGTGTTCGGCCGGCGCCTCTACCTGCCCGAGATCAACTCGCCCAACGGCCCGCGCCGCGGCGGTGCCGAGCGCGCCGCCATCAATGCGCCGATGCAGGGCACCGCAGCCGACCTGATCAAGCTCAGCATGATCAAGGTACAGAACGTGCTTGATGAAGAGAAGCGCGCCACCAAGATGATCATGCAGGTGCACGACGAACTGGTGTTCGAAGTGCCCGAAGCCGAGATCGAATGGGTGCGCACTGAAATCCCGCGCCTGATGGCCGGCGTCGCGGCGCTCAAGGTGCCGCTGCTGGCCGAGATCGGCATCGGTCCCAACTGGGACAAAGCCCATTGATCCATTGAGTCATCGAATGAAATTCCCACACCGAAAATTCCTGCTGGGCGTTGTCTGCGCCGCCTGGCTCGGGACCGCGCTGGCCGCACCCGACGCCCGCATCGCCGCGCTTGCTGCCAAGGAAAAGCCCGCGCTGCTCGACACGCTGAAGGAACTGGTCTCCATCGAATCGGGCAGCCGCGACCTCGACGGCCTCGAGAAGATCTCCGACCTCATCGCCGCGAAGTTCAAGGCGCTGGGCGGCGAGGTCGAGCTGATCGACCCGAGCGCCGAGGCCTACCGCATGGAAGACACGCCCGAGAAGATCGGCCGTGTCGTGCGCGCCACCTTCAAGGGCTCGGGCAAGAAAAAGATCATGCTCATCGCGCACATGGACACGGTCTACACCGTGGGCATGCTCAACAAGCAGCCGTTCCGCGTCGAGGGCGACAAGGCCTACGGCCTCGGCATCTCCGACGACAAGCAGGGCGTCGCGGTGATCACGCACACGGTCGCGATGCTGCAGGCGCTGAAGTTCAAGGAGTACGGCACGCTCACCGTGCTGATCAACGGCGACGAAGAGATCAGCTCGCCCGGCTCGCGCGCGCTTCTCACGCGGCTGGGCGGCGAGCACGATGCGGTGCTGTCGTTCGAGGGCGCCTCCGTCAAGGACGACAAGCTCTCGCTGGCCACGGCGGGCATCGCATCGGTCACGCTGAACGTCACCGGCAAGGCCTCGCATGCGGGTTCGGCGCCCGAGCTGGGCGTGAACGCGCTCTACGAGCTGTCGCACCAGATCCTGCAGATGCGCGACCTGTCCGACCCGGCCACGGGCCTCAAGATGAACTGGACCATCTCGAAATCGGGCAGCAACCGCAACGTGATCCCGGCCGCCGCCACCGCAGGCGCCGACGTGCGCGTGCTCAAGGTGGCCGACTACGACCGCATCGAGCAGCAGGTCAACGAGCGCGTGAAGAAGCAGCTGATTCCCGAGGCCAAGGTCGACCTGAAGTTCGAGCGCCGCCGCCCGCCGCTCGAAGCCACCGACGCCTCGCGCGCGCTCGCCAAGCATGCGCAGCAGATCTATACGGGCGAACTCGGCCGGCCGCTGGGCGCCGACGACAAGGCCGCCGGCGGTGGCACCGATGCCGCCTTCGCCTCGCTCAAGACCAAGGCGCCCGTCATCGAGCGCTTCGGCCTGCAGGGCTTCGGTGCGCACTCGGCCGATGCGGAATACGTGCTGGTCGATTCCATCGAGCCGCGCCTGTATCTCGCCACGCGCATGGTGATGGACATCTCGCGCGGCAAGACCGGCGGCAACTGACCCAGCCATGCGGCTGCGCCACATCGAGGTCTTCAACGCGATCATGCTCACGGGCAGCGTGAGCGCGGCGGCGCGGCTCATCAACATCACGCAGCCGGCGGTGAGCCGCACCCTGCAGCATGCCGAGCTTCAGTTGGGTTTTCCGCTGTTCCAGCGCGCCAAGGGCCGGCTCACGCCGACCACCGAGGCGCTCACGCTGTACCCGCACATCGAGCGGCTGTTCGCGCAGCTTGACGAGGTGCAGCGGCTCGCGGCCAACCTGCGCGCCGGCAGCGACACGGGCGAGCTGCGCATCCTCAGCGTGCTTGCGCTGAGCTACGAGATCCTGCCGCGCGCGATCAAGGCCTTTCGCGAAAAGCATCCGGGCTATGCAATCACCGTCGAGTCGCTGCATTCGCCGCAGATCATGTCGGCCCTGCTGCTGCAGGAGGCCGACGTGGGGTTCGCCTTCAGTCCCGCGGTGCATCCCTCGCTCACGCAGGAGACGCTGGCCGACAGCCGCATGGTGTGCGTCGCGCCCAGGGGCATGCTGCCGCGCGCGCTGGTGCGCAACGGCTCGGTGGCGCTGCACGACCTGGTCGACCGGCCGGTGATCGGCCTCGACAGCCGCGACCCTGTCGGCACCAGCCTGAGCCAGGCCTGCCGGCAGGCCGGCGTCGGGTTCCAGCAGGCGGTGGTGACGGTGCAGACTTATCACGCGGCGCTGGCCATGGCGCACCACGGGCTGGGCGTGGCGCTGGTCGATGGCTGCACGGCGCGTTCGGCGGACCGCGAGAAGGTCGATGTGCTGACGCTCGAGCCACACATCCCGGTGCCGATCCGTGCGCTGCGCTTCACCGGCCGGCCCGACTCGGTGGCCGTGCGCGGCATCACGCGCTGCATGCAGCAGGCGATCCAGGAAGAGATGTAGGCAGGCAGGCCTCAGGCGCGCAGCGCCTGGGCGATCTTCAGCGCCGAGCCGAAGGCCAGCGTGAAACCCAGCGCCCCATGCCCCGTGTTGAACAGCATGTTCGACGGTGCGCTTGCCAGCCGGCCGATGATCGGCAGCCCTTTCGGCGTGGCCGGCCGCATGCCGGTCCAGGGGTGCAGCGCTTCCAGCCGGCTTGCATGCGGGAAGAGGGCGCGCGTGGCGGCTGCCAGCGTCTCGATGCGCGTGGCCGGGATGCTCGCGTCGTGCCCCACGAGTTCGGCCATGCCGGCCACCCGCAGGCGCGAGCCGATGCGCGCGAACACCACCTTGCGCGCACTGTCGGTCACGTTCACGGTCGGCGCCGCACCGGGCGAAGGATCGACCTCCACCGTGATGCTGTAGCCCTTGAGCGGATACACCGGCAGGTAGGCGCCCAGCGCACGCCCGAGCTTGTGCGAGGCCGAGCCCAGCGCCATCACGAAGGCGTCGGCCTCGATGTCGCCTTCGCTGGTGTTCACCGCCACCACCCGGCCTTCGCTGCGCGCGAAGCCATGCACGTCGGTGCCGAGCAGAAAGCGCACCCCGCGTGCGCTGAGCGAGCGCATCAGCTCGGCGCACACCTTGAGGCAGTCGGCCGCGCATTCGCTCGGGGTGTAGACCGCGCCCGCCATCTGGCCGCGGTAGCTCGCCAATGCGGGTTCGATGTCGACGCACTCGTCGGGCGTGACGATGCGCTGCTCGCTGCCCATGGTGCGCTGCAGCTCGACCTGCGCGCGCGCCCCCTCGAGCGATGCCGTGCTTGCACAGAGCACCAGCTTGCCGGTGGCGGAGAAGTCGCAATCGGGCGCGATGTCGGCCTGCATCGCCTCGAACTCGGTGCGGCTCGACGCCGCCAGCGCCAGCAGCTGCGCCGTGGTGTTGCGCGAAGCCTGGGCATTGCAGGCTGCCAGGAAGGCCAGTCCCCAGCGCCATTGCAGCGGGTCGAGCTGCGGCCGCAGCTTCAGCGGCGAGGTGGGCGAGAGCAGCAGCTTGGGCAACTGCTTCCAGATCGACGGATCGGCCAGCGGCTGCACGTACGAGTAGCTGAGCTGCGCGCCGTTGCCGCCGCTCGCACCGGCACCGGGGGCCGCGCGGTCGATCACAGTGACCTGGTGGCCCTGGCGTTCGAGTTGCCAGGCGGTGGCCAGGCCCACGATGCCGGCACCGAGCACACACACATGCATGAAGGCAACTTTCCGGGAGTGAAGAAGAGACGGCTTCGACTGTAGAGGCGGGCCGCGCCACCCGGAAATGCCAAAAGAACCCCGGCCCATAACCTTTGGGCATGACCCCGGGGTTATTTGGAATTGTCGCGCCGAGTCACTCCTTCTTACACTGGCTGTCTGTTCAATCCAACCGAATGAAGGCTCGAATGAAACTCTCCGTTTTGATGGCATCCATGGTTGCCGCGGTGCTCTTCACCGCCACCGGCGCCCAGGCCGCCGACACGCTGGCCAAGATCGCCGAGTCCGGCAAGATCACGCTCGCCTACCGCGAGTCGTCGGTGCCCTTCAGCTACCTCGACGGCCCCAACAAGCCGATCGGGTTCTCGGTGGAACTCTCCAACGCCGTGGTCGAGGCGGTGAAGAAGAAGCTGAACAAGCCCAACCTGCAGGTCTCGCTGATGGCGGTCACCTCGCAGAACCGCATTCCGCTGATCACCAACGGCACCATCGACCTGGAATGCGGATCCACCACCAACAACTCCGCGCGCGGCAAGGACGTGGCCTTCGCGGTCAACCACTTCTACACCGGCACGCGCCTGCTGACCAAGAAGTCGTCCAAGATCAAGGACTACGCCGACCTCGCGAAGAAGACCGTGGCCAGCACCACCGGCACCACCAATGCGCTGGTCATGCGCAAGTACAACACCGAGAAGAACCTCGGCATGGACATCGTGCTCGGCAAGGACCACGCCGATGCCTTCCTGCTGGTCGAGAGCGACCGCGCCGTGGCCTTCGCGATGGACGACATCCTGCTGTTCGGCCTGATCGCCAACTCGAAGAACCCGGCCGACTACGAAGTGGTGGGCGAATCGCTGCAGGTCGAGCCCTACGCCTGCATGCTGCCCAAGGACGACCCGGCCTTCAAGAAGCTGGTGGACGACACCTTCATCGGCATGATGAAGAGCGGTGAGTTCGAGAAGCTCTACACCAAGTGGTTCATGCAGCCGATCCCGCCGAAGAATGCGCCGCTGAACCTGCCGATGAGCGATCAGCTCAAGGAAAACCTCAAGGCCTTCAGCGACAAGCCAGCGACCTGATCCAGGCCGCACAGAGAGAAAAGACATGGTCGCAGCAACGCAGGTCGTCGGCATCCTCGGGGGCATGGGCCCCGCTGCGGGCGCCGACTTCGTCCGGCTCTTCGTGCAGGCCTGCGCGCAGCAGATGCGTGCGCGCGGCGAGCCGGTGCGCGACCAGTCCTTTCCCGAGCACTGGCTCGCGCAGGTGCCGGTGCCCGACCGCACCGGCGCGCTGGCTTCGACCGACAGCGGCGCGCACCAGCCGCTCGAGCCGATGCTGCAGGCGCTGGGCCGGCTGGCCGCGCTCGGCAGCCGAGCCGTGGCCATCGCCTGCAACACGGCGCATGCCTGGCACGCCAGCCTGCAGGAGCGATTTCCGCAGGTCGAGCTGCTGCACATGGCGCGCGAGACCGCGCAGCAACTGGCAGCGCAGGGCGCGACGGAAGTGGCGCTGATGGCCACCGAGGGCACCTACCGCGTGCGGCTCTACGAACAGGCGCTGGCCGAAGCCGGGCTTGGCTGCCACGTGCCGCTGGCCGACGAGCGCCAGACCATCATGCGCGGCATCTTCGACGGGGTGAAGGCCGGCAACATGCCGCTCGCCGAGCAATGCTTCTCGCAAGTCGCGCTGCGGCTTGCCGAGCGCCACGGCGCCGTCACCATCATCATGGGCTGCACCGAGGTGCCGCTGGGCCTGCAGGGCTCGGCCGCGGTGGCCGGCCTGAGCCTGGTCGATCCGGCGCAGGTGCTGGCCGCGGCGCTGGCCCGCCGGGCCTACGGCGGCGCAGCGCCAACCCCACCGAATTTCGGGTCATAAGGCCCTGAGTCGATTTCGCCTACATTGCGGCGTGCGTTTTTCGCGCAACGCCCCTTGTCCGACGATTCAACTGGAGCCTTTCATATGTCCGTACTCGACGACAGCCGTTCCGACTTCGATTCGCTTCGCCCCGGCGAGAGCACCGAGCAGGGCGCCACGCGCCGCACCGCGCTCAAGGCCGCCATCGGTGTCGGCTATGCAGCCGCCGTCATGCCGGTGATGGCGCAGACCGCCATTGCCACCTCGGCCGAAGGCCTGAGGGCCGGCCCCGTCAAGTACACCGTCAACGGCTTCGACGTGCCCGCCTATGCGGCCGCACCGGCCGGCGAGACCGGCCTGCCGGTGGTCCTGGTGGTCCAGGAAATCTTTGGCGTGCACGAATACATCGCCGACACCTGCCGCCGCTTCGCCCAGCTCGGCTACCTTGCCATTGCGCCCGAGCTCTATGCGCGCCAGGGCGATCCGCGCGGCTACACCGACATCCCGAAGCTGCAGGCCGACATCGTCAGCAAGGTACCCGATGCGCAGGTCATCGCCGACCTCGACGGCGCCCTGGCCTATGCCAAGGCCAACGGCGGCGACACGAGCAAGGCCGGCATCACCGGCTTCTGCTGGGGCGGGCGCTTCGTCTGGCTTTATGCCGCCACCGGCAAGGTCAAGGCCGGCGTGGCCTGGTACGGCCGGCTGGTCGGGCAGGCCAGCCAACTGCAGCCCAGGCACCCTATCGACGTCGCTGCCAGCCTGCAGGCGCCGGTGCTCGGCCTCTACGGCGGAAAAGACCAGGGCATCCCCCTTGACACGGTTGATAAGATGAAAGCTGCTCTGGCCACCGGGACTCCGGCCGCCAAGGCATCGAGCTTCGTCGTGTATCCCGAAGCAGGCCACGCGTTCCATGCCGACTACCGCCCCAGCTATGTCAAGAGCGCGGCGGACGACGGCTGGCAGCGCGCCACGGCCTGGTTCAAAGCCAATGGCGTCGCCTGAAGACGGCGCCCTGTAGCCACCCCGCCGAAGGCCGTCCCCGTGACGGCCTTTCTCTTTTTATGAACGGTATGCGGTCCTGACGGCCGCCCCTCTTGCGCAAGCAGCTATGAATTTGATAGTCATCATCGCGGCGACCCTGGTCGCCGGCATCGGAAGCGTCTGGCTGGCGGCGTTGCTGCTGCGGGTGGGCGTGCGAAGCGGCGCCGGCGGCGTGAACCCGCAGCACCTGCTGAGCCTGGCGGCGGGTGCGCTGCTTGCCACCGCCTTCATGCATCTGCTGCCCGAGGCCTTCGAAAGCCGCATCGAGCCCGCGCTGCTGTTCGCCGTGCTGCTGTTCGGGCTGGTGTTCTTCTTCCTGCTCGACAAGGCCGAGCTGTGGCACCACGGCCACGAACACCATCACGGCGAAGGCGACGGCGACAAGAAGGACGATGCGCACGCCGGGCACGACCACGGCCATGACCACGGCCATTCGCACGTCCATGCCCACAGCCACACGCCCACCGGCGGTGGTGGCTGGGCCGTGCTCACCGGCGACAGCGTGCACTGCTTCGGCGACGGCATCCTGATCGCCTCGGCCTTCATCGCCGACCTGCGCCTCGGCCTGGTGGCGGCCATCGCGGTGCTCGCGCACGAGGTTCCGCACCACATCGGCGACCTGGTGGTGCTGCGCCAGAGCTCGGCCAACCAGCGCGCAGCCCTCATCAAGGTCTCGCTCGCAGGCACCATGACGATGCTCGGCGGCATCGCCGGCTGGTGGCTGGTCGACCAGCTGCACGGCTGGCTGCCGTACTTCCTGGTGCTGGCCGGCAGCAGTTTCGTCTACGTGGCGCTGGCCGACCTGATTCCCCAGCTGCAAAAACGCCTGCCGGCCCGCCAGACCGCCGCGCAGATCCTGTGGCTGGTCGCGGGCATCGTGCTCGTCACGCTGGTGAGCCGGCTGGCCCACGGCGAGCATGACCATGGCCACGACGAGGGCCACGGCCAGCCCGGCCACGTGCACAAGGACTGACGCCCAGGCGCCCAGAGGGGGCTGCGGCGGCAGGGCGGGAAACTTTCCGACACCGACGCTGCCGATCGGATGAACCGGAATGGCCGAAACAGGCGCACCATAGGGGGCCGTTCAGCATTTTTTCAGTCCAGGAGCCGATCATGATTCACGTCGACGCCACCGCGCGTTCCGCTTCGTCATCCGACGACGATGACGACGACAACACGCCAGCCGACGATTTCGAGGAAACCGACAGCGAAGTCTCCGACGACCTGTCGGAAGAGACGGGCATCGATCTCACCGATGCCAGCGAACTCGACGCCGACAACGTGCCTGCAGACGAGGAATYCGACCGCGTGATGAACGCGCCCGACTAGCGCGCGCCGGCCTTCGTTCTTTCGTTCACGCCAGCCGGTTGAGGCCGCACCAGCGCGCCATGAACACCGCCAGCACCGCGGCGACTTCCATCATGCTGTCGATCGACACCCACTCGTCGATGCCGTGAATGCTGCTGCCCGCCGGGCCGTAGCAGATGGCGGGCGTGTTGCCGTAGAGGTTGAAGAATTTCGCGTCGGTGGTCCCGGTGAAGGCCTGCGGCTCCAGCGTCTTGCCGACGATGTCCTCGTGGCACTTCGACAGCGTGGTCACCACCGGCTCGTTCAGGTCCACCTCGCAGCCGTCGGCCTGGAAGCCTTCGTAGACGATCCTGTAGCTCAGGCTCTCATGCGCCGGGTGTGCGGCATGGGCGGCGGCCAGCACGGCTTCGACTTCCGCCTTGGCCTGCGCCACGCGCATGTCGGGATAGAAGCCGATGCGAATGTCGCTGCGGCAGGCGGACGGCACCGACGAGGCCCATTCGCCACCCTGGATCTTGCCGAGGTTGAAATTCACAGGGTGCGCATGGTGCGCATAGCAGCGGTAGCGCGCCGAAGGCTCGTTCCAGCGCGCTTCCAGCTTCTTCAGCTCGGCGAACAGGTAGAGCGAGAAATCGATCGCGCCCACGCCGGTCTGCGCGACCGAGGCATGCACCGGCTTGCCCAGCACCTCGATGGCCAGCCACAGCACGCCCAGCTGGCAGGTCATGATGCCGCCCAGCGGTTCGGGAATGATGGCGGCGTCGGCCCGGTAGCCCTCGACAAGGCAGGCCAGCGCGCCGTTGCCCGTGCATTCCTCTTCGACCACCGACTGGAAGTACACCGGCGAAGCCGGCTCGAGCCCGAGCGACCGCAGCGCCTTGTAGGCCATCGTGTAGGCCACGATGCCCGCCTTCATGTCGCAGGCGCCGCGTCCGTGCAGCCGGTCGCCTTCGATGAAGGGCTCGAAGGGCGGATGCGTCCAGAGTGCGGGGGCGCCGGTCGGCACCACGTCGATGTGCCCGTTGAAGATCAGCGACTTGCCCTTGGACGGACCGACCGGCTGGTGGATGCCCACCACGTTCGTGCGTCCGTCGTACGGCACGATCGAAGGCGAATAGCCCGGGTGCGCGCGGATCTTTTCTTCGTCGATCTGGAACTGGTGCACCTGCAGCCCCAGTGCGGTGAAGGTGTCGGCCATGCAGGCCTGCGCACCCTGCTCATTGCCCAGCAGCGAGGGATGCGCGACGAGCTCGCCGAGCATCCGCACGGCGTCCTGGCGCAGGGCCTGGGCGGCAGCGACGATGGCGGCTTCGGAGGCCTGGGTTCCGGCAATGGCTTGCATGGCGGTGGCGCGTGCGGCGCGCGGGAAGGGTGGTGGGAATGGCCCATTGTTTCACCGCTCGCCGCGGCGCGTCGTCAGGATTGCCGGGTGATCACCTGCCCGTTGCGCGCACCGCTGTGCACGCCATGCTGCCAGGTGAGGGCGCCATTCACGATCACCGCGTCGATGCCTTCGGCCGGCTGCGTCGGTGTTTCGTAGTTCGCGGTGTCGCGCACCGTGGCGGCATTGAAGATCACCACGTCGGCGTGGTGGCCCGGCTTCAGGGTGCCGCGCTCGTGCAGGCCGAAGTTGCGCGCCGTGAGCCCGGTCATCTTCCACACGGCCGTCTCCAGCGGGAACAGGCCGATATCGCGGCTGTAGTGGCCCAGCACGCGCGGGAAGGTGCCCCACAGGCGCGGATGCGGCTTCTCCCCGAGCGGAATGCCGTCGGAGCCGATCATGGTTTCATCGAAGGCGAGGACGCGCTGCACATCGTCCTCGTCCATCATGAAATAGATTGCGCTGCCTGGCTGCAGGCGCTTGGCCGCCTCTTCGCCCGACACGCCCCATTCGGCCGCGATGTCCTTCAGGTCGCGGCCCGCGCATTCGGGGTGCGGCACGCTCGATGCGATCAGCACGCGGCCTTCCATCATGCCGCGGTCGGTGCGGATCATGGTGGAGCCGGCCGTGTAGGGGTAGCAATCGAGCCCGATGCACTGGTGCTGCATCGCTTCCTTGATGAAGGGCAGCGTGACCTTGGTCTTGCCGAAGTTCTGCGTGTTCTGCACCTTGTGGTGCGACACCACCACCGGAATGTTGAGCGCGCGGCCGATGTGGAAGGTTTCTTCCAACGACTCCATCACGTGATCGCTCTCGTCGCGCATGTGGGTCACGTAGAGCGCCTTGCGCGAGGTGAGCGGGCGGCCGACCTCGATGATTTCTTCGGTCGTCGCCTTCACGGCCGGCGGATAGAAGGTGCCGGTCGACAGACCGATCGCGCCGGCCTGCATCGCCTCTTCGACCAGCGCCTGCATCGCGGCGATCTCTGTGTCGTTCGCGGGGCGGTCGAGGTCGGACATGACCACGGCGCGCAAGGTCGAATGGCCCACCATCGCCGCCACGTTCACCGACGACGGCGTGGCGCGCAGCGCGTCGAGGTACGCCGCGAAGGTGGTGAAGCGGCCTTCCGCGGGCGATTCGAGCAGGCTCAACGGCATCGGCAGATCCATGTCGGCGCGCAGCGGCGCGGCGCTGATGCCGCAGTTGCCCGCCACCACCGTCGTCACGCCCTGCGACACCTTGAAGGGCATCTGCGCCTGCGACAGCACGGCCTGGTCGTCGTGCGTGTGCGAATCGATGAAGCCGGGCGCGACGATGCGGCCCGTGGCGTCGAGGGTCTGCCCGGCCGTGTGGCCCGTGAGCTGGCCGATGGCGGCGATGCGGCCGTTCACGATGCCCACGTCGGCATCGAAGCGCGGCGCCTTGGTGCCGTCGATCACGGTGCCGCCGCGGATCAGCAGGTCGTAGTGGGGTGTCTTGTCGGTCATCGGATTTCCTTCTTCAACGGAAGTGGCAGGCGACCCAGTGGCCGCCGTTCGAGGAGGAGGGCCGCTCGGCCAGCTCGGGCGTCTTCTCCTTGCACACGGCCTGCGCCATGGGGCAGCGGGTGTGGAAGCGGCAGCCCGAGGGCGGATTGGCCGGGCTCGGCGGATCGCCCTGCAGCAGCAGGCGGCGTGCGGGCGTGCGCGGGTTCGGCACGGGCACGGCCGACAGCAGGATCTCCGTGTACGGATGGCGCGGCGCCGAGAACAGCGTGTCGCGGTCCGCAATCTCGACGATGTGCCCGAGGTACATCACCGCCACGCGATGGCTGATGTGCCGTACCACCGCGAGGTCGTGCGCGACGAAGAGGTACGCAATGCCCAGCTCCGCCTGCAGGTCCATCAACAGGTTCACCACCTGCGCCTGCACCGACACGTCGAGGGCCGACACCGGCTCGTCGCAGACGATCAGCTTCGGGTTCAACGCCAGCGCACGCGCAATGCCCAGCCGCTGCCGCTGCCCGCCCGAGAACTCGTGCGGAAATTTCTTCGCCGCCTCGGGCCGCAGGCCGACACGCGAGAACAGCCACTGCACACGCTCGCGCCGCTCGGCCGCCGCACCCGCGCCGAAGTTGCCGAAATTACGCATGGGCTCGGCCACGATGTCGCCAGCCGTCAGGCGCGGGTTCAGCGAGGCATACGGGTCCTGGAAGATGATCTGCAACTGGCGCCTGCGCAGCCGCATCTCGTTGGAAGAAAGCGTCAGCAACTCTTCGCCTTCGAGCTCGACCGAGCCCGAGGTCGGCTCGACCAGCCGCATGACCGACTTGGCAGTCGTCGTCTTGCCGCAGCCCGATTCGCCGACCAGCGACAGCGTTTCGCCGCGGGCGACCGAGAACGAAACGCCATCGACCGCCTGGATCGCGGGCTTCGCCGGCCGCAGCCAGCGCTTGGGCGAGATGTAGTGCTTGCGCAGGTTGCGCACCTGGAGCAGCGGGGCTGCGGTTGTCGTCATGCGGTCACCTCGGCTGCATCGGCCCATTGTTCTTCGACCGCGAAGCAGGCCACCACGTGGTCGCCGCCTTGCTGCGTGAGCTGCGGCGTCTCGTTGCGGCAGCGTTCGCGCGCGTGGCTGCAGCGTGCGGCGAAGGCGCAGCCGCGCCCCAGCTCGTGCGCGGCGGGCACCAGCCCCGGAATCTCCGCGAGCCGCGTGCTCGCCGTGTTCATCGACGGCATCGAGGCCATCAGCGCGCGCGTGTAGGGATGCAGCGGCCGGTCGAACAGGTCGATCACATCGGCCTCCTCCACCTTGCGCCCGGCATACATCACGACCACGCGGTCGCAGCTCTCGGCCACCACGCCGAGGTCGTGCGTGATCATCACCACGCCCATGCCCAGTTCCTTCTGCAGCCGCCGGATGAGGTCGAGGATCTGCGCCTGGATGGTCACGTCGAGCGCGGTGGTGGGTTCGTCGGCGATCAGCACCTCGGGGTTGCAGGCCAGGGCCAGCGCGATCATCACGCGCTGGCGCATGCCGCCCGAGAGCTGGTGCGGGTACTCGTTCACGCGCCGCTCGGGCTCCGGGATCTGCACCACGCGCAGCATCTCCACCGCGCGCTGCATCGCCTCGGCGCGGCTGGCCTTCTGGTGCAGCTGCACCGTCTCCGCGATCTGCCGGCCCACGGTGAGCACCGGGTTCAGCGAGGTCATCGGCTCCTGGAAGATCATCGAGATGCGGTTGCCGCGAATCTGCCGCATCTCGCGTTCGCTGAGCTGCATCAGGTCGGTGCCGCGCAGCCGCACGGCGCCCATGTGGCGGCCCGGCGGCGTGGGCACCAGCCGCAGGATCGAGAGCGCGGTCACGCTCTTGCCGCAGCCCGATTCGCCGACCACGCCGAGCGTGCGGCCCGCGCGCACCGTGTACGAGACGCCATCGACCGAACGCACCACGCCGGCCAGCGTGTGGAAGTACGTGCGCAGGTTGTCGACTTCGAGCAGCGGCTCGCCGGGCGCGAGGGCGATGTGGGACATCGGGGTAGGGGGCGTCATGGCGTTCTCACAGTTGCCGTGCCAGGCGTGGGTCGAGCGCATCGCGCAGGCCGTCGCCGAGCAGGTTGATCGCCAGCACCGTGGCCGCCAGCAGCAGCCCCGGGTACAGGATGATGTGGAACGCCACCGCCACGAAGTTGCGGCCCTCGGCCATCATGTTGCCCCAGCTCGGCGTCTGCGCGGGCACGCCCACGCCGAGGAAGGAGAGCGCCGCTTCGGTCAGCACCGCAGCGGCCGCCACGAAGGTCGATTGCACGATCAGCGGCGCCACCATGTTGGGCAGCACGTGGCGGAACAAGATGACCGGCAGCCGCGTGCCCACGGCATGCGCAGCCTCCACGTACAGCTGCTCGCGCAGCGTGAGCGCCAGCGAACGCACCAGCCGCACCACGCGCGGAATCTCGGGCACCGTGATGGCGACGATCACCGTCGTGAGGCTGGCGCGCGTCACGGCCATCAATGCGATGGCCAGCAGGATGCCGGGGATGGCCATGAGCCCGTCCATCACGCGCATCACCGGCCCGTCGGCCCAGCGCACGAAGCCCGCGAACAGGCCGATCAGCACGCCGAAGACCGTGGCCAGCAGTGCGACCGAGGCGCCCACGATCATCGACACCTGCCCGCCCCACACGGCGCGGCTGAACACGTCACGGCCCAGCGCGTCGGTGCCGAACCAGTGCTCGGCGGACGGCGGCTGCATGCGCGCGAGCGGGTCGATGTCCTGCGGGTCGTGGGTGGCGATCCAGGGCGCGGCAATGGAGAGCGCGGCCACCGCAATCAACAGCAGCGCACCGACGATGAGCGTCGGGTGCTTGCGCACCCAGCGCCAGCGCGGCGGTACGAAAGGCGCGTCGTCGGCCGCGGCTGCGGGAGCAGCGGGCAGTGGGAGTTCACTCATCGGGAGTACGGTGGACATGGGGTCATCTAGTACTGGATTCGCGGATCGAACAGGCGGTAGCTCAGGTCGATCAGCAGGTTGATCAGAACGTACACGCCGGCCGACAGCAGCAGCACGCTCTGGATCACCGGATAGTCGTGGCGCTGCACCGAATCGATCACGAGCCGGCCCACGCCTGGAATGGCGAACACCGTCTCGGTGACCACCACGCCGCCGATCAGGAGCGCGATGCCGACGCCGATGGTGGTGGCGATGGGAATGGCTGCATTCCGCAGCGCATGCCCCAGCACCGGCAGCACGCCCAGCCCCTTGGCGCGCGCGGTGCGGATGTAGTCCTCGTGCAGCACCTCGAGCACCGTGGCGCGCGTCATGCGGGTCACGAGCGCGATGTACACCAGCGCGAGGTTCACGCACGGCAGGGCCAGGCCGCGCAGCCATTCGAACGGGCTTTCCGCGAAGCGCACGTAGCCCTGCACCGGAAACCAGGGCAGCTGGATCGCGAAGGCATAGATCAGCAGGTAGCCCACCAGGAACACCGGCATCGAGAACGCGAGCACCGCGAACAGCATCACCAGCCGGTCGATCCAGCTGCCCGCGCGGTAGGCCGCGAGCGTGCCCAGCGGCACCGCCACCACCAGCGTGATCGCCATGGTGAGCGCGGCGATCGACACCGTGGGCTCCAGCCGCTGGCCCAGCAGCTGCGCCACCGGCACCTGCGTGAAGATCGAGGTGCCGAGGTCGCCGGTGAAGAGCTTGCCAAGCCAGATCGCGAACTGCTGCCACAGCGGCAGGTTCAGGCCCAGCGCGGCACGCAGCTTCTCGATGTCTTCCACGGAGGCGAGGTCGCCCGCGATCAGCGCGGCCGGGTCGCCCGGCGACAGGTGGATCAGCAGGAACACCACCACGGCCACCACCGCCATGACGGGCAGCGTCGAGAGAAATCGTCGGAGGATGTAGCCCATGGTGCAGCCCCGCGGTGGCGCCGGTTACTTGTCGAGCACCCAGACCGTCGGCATGCCGGCCCAGAGCTTGTCGGTGCCCTTGAGGCTGGCGCGCGCGGCATACGCGGCCGAGTACTGGCCCGCGTTGATGTACGGCACCGCTTCGTAGGCGCGCGTCTGGAAAGCGTCGAGGATTTCCTTTCGCTTGGCCGGCACCGTTTCCTTGAGCCAGGCGTTGCGCAGGTCGTCGAGCGGCTTGTCGCAGGGCCAGCCGGGCAGCGTGTTGCCGCAGGCCGCGCTCAGGTACGCGTTGGTGATCGGCGAGTTGACATCGAACTCGCCGGCCACCGTGACGTACATGTTCCAGCCGCCGGCCTCGGGCGCATCGCGCTTGGCGCGGCGCGCACCGATGGAAGCCCAGTCCATGGTCTGCGCGTCGACGTTCATGCCGATGCTCTTCATGGTCTGCGCGGCCATCAGCGCCTCGGCGTTCAGGTAGGTGACGTCGCTGGGCACCAGCAGCGTGACCTTCTCGCCCTTGTAGCCCGAGTCCGCGAGCATCTTCTTGGCCTTGGCCACGTCGGGCTTGCGGAACGGGTCGGCGCCAGCGCCGGTTTCATTGGGGCTGCCGCAGATGAAGAAGGTCTGGCAGTAGGCCATGCGCATGTCCAGCGGGTAGCCCATGGCCGCGACGAAGCGCTCCTGGCTCACGGCCTGCAGCAGCGCCTGGCGCACCTTCGGGTTGTTGAAAGGCGGCAGCAGGTGGTTCATCACCAGGAAGCCCTGGTAGATGCCGCCGGAGCCGACTTTCACGCCCGTGTCGGTGCGCAGCGGCGCGATGTAGTCGGGCGGCACTTGCTCCACGAGGTCGACCTCGCCGCGCTTGAGCGCCGCGATGGCGCTGTTGGCGTCGGGCAGGTAGAGCCATTCGACGCGGTCGAAGGTGGTCTTCTTGCTGCCGGCCAGGCCGCTGGGCGGCTCGCTGCGCGCCACGTAGTTGGGGTTGCGCACGAACACCGTCTTGTTGCCCGGCACCCATTCGTCGCGCTTGAAGATGAAGGGGCCGGAGCCGATCACCTCGGGCAGCGGCGAGGTCGCGGGCATCCTGGCCAGCCGCTCCGGCAGGATCACCGGCGGAAAGCTCGAGGGCTTGGCCAGCCCGTCGATCACCAGGCCGAAGGGCTCGGTGAGCGTGAGCGTGAAGGTGCGCGCATCCACGGCCTTCCACTCGGCGCCGCCCGCCACCATGGCGCGGCCGATGCTGTCGCGCGCGGCCCAGCGCTGCAGCGAGGCAATGGCATCGGCCGAGGTGACGGCAGCGCCATCGGAGAACTTGAGGCCGGCGCGCAGCGTGAAGCTCCACTGCTTGCCGTCTTTGGACGAGGTGTACTTCTCGACCATCTGCGGCTGCGGCTTGCCGTTCGCGTCCTGCGCGAACAGCGTGTCGTAGACCATGTAGCCGAAGTTGCGCGAGATGTAGGCGGTGGTGAAGGTCGGGTCGAGAATCTTCAGGTCGGCATGCGCCACCACCTTGAGCGTCTTCGGCGGCGTCTGGGCGAGCGCCGGAAGGCACGCGGCGGAAAGCGCCAGGGCCGCAAAGGATGCAAGGGCTGCAAGCGTTCGTCGTTTCATCGTCGGTACTCCGGTGGGTGCGAAAGAAAGGGTCAGGCGGCGATGCCGATGGGCCACTTGGGCAGGCGGGCCTTGCGGTAGGGCAGGGTGGTGAGGTCCAGCGTCACGGCGCCCGGTGCGCCGGCATAGATCACGTGCTTCGCGACCTTGGAATACGACGCATAGAAGTGCTGCGACGACTTCACGACAATGATCTTCTTCGCGGCCAGGTCACAACCGAGCTGGGTGAACAGGTCGGTGCCCATCGCCTGGTTGCGCAGCGTGATCAGCACGATCTCGATGCCGTTGGCCTCGACGAGCGCGCTGTCGCCCATCAGCGTGGGCGTGCCCGCCAGGCCGGTCATCACCAGGTCGTGCTGCAGTGCCTTCACCGTGCATTCGAGGTCCATCGGATCGCCCGAGAGCGGGCTGATCTTGCCGCCGATGCGCATCGCGAGCTTGGCGCCCACGCCTGCATCGAAGGCAATGCGCACCGCGATCGGGTCCCACATCGGGCCGATGGCCGCGTTCGTGATGCCGCGTTCGACCATGCGGCGCAGGATGAAGGTGGAGTCGCTGGCCGCGCCGCCGCCGGGGTTGTCCGCACCGTCGGACAGCACCACGGGGCCGCCATCGAAGGCCAGCGCCTCGTCGAGCGATGCGTCGATGCTGGGGTAGTTGACCGTGAGGCCGTCGCGCATGGCGATGACTTCATCGGCAAGCTGTCGGGCCAGTGCATCGGCCTTGGCTTGGTCGCCATCGGTGTAGACCAGCACCTTGGTGCCCATCTCGGGCACGTCGCCCCACGAGAAGCCGTGCGTGAGCGAGATCGACAGCACGCCGTCCTTGCCCTCGAGCGACTGCATGCGCTCGACGAAACCGCGTGCCGGCTGGCGCGAGGTGTGGACGGTGACGATCATGTCGCAGTCGACCACCGCGGCCACCGGCTTCACCTTGCCTTCGACCATCGCGGCGCAGATGTCCACCAGCTCCAGCCCGCGCTCGAGCACGTCGGTGTGCGGATATTCCTTGAAGGAGATCATCAGGTCGGCGTTGGCCACCATCTCGGGCGTGAGGTGGTTGTGCGGATCGAGCTCGGCGCCGACGACCACGTCGGGCCCGACGATCTGGCGCACGCGCGCCAGCAGATCGCCCTCGCAGTCGTCGTAGCCGTCGGCCACCATCGCGCCGTGCAGGCCGAGCAGCACCATGTCGACCGGCAGCACCGCGCGCAGGTCGGCCAGCAGTTCATCGCGCAGCGTTTCGTAGGCGTGGCGCGTGGTCGTGCCGCTGGGCTGGGCCCCGGCCACCATGCCTTCGAACAGCTGCCAGCCCTTGTCCGCACCGCGCATGCGTGCGGCCCACAGCGGGCCCGAGAACAACGTCATCGCATCGGGGTGCTTGCCGGCTGGGAAGTGGCCACGGTCCTTGAAGGAAGCGAGGCCGGTCGGCATCGGGCCGAAGGTGTTGGTCTCGGTGGCGAGGGAGGCGCTGAAAACTCGCATGGGTTTGTCTCTGTGGTTGTTGTGGGAGTGTTCTTGTCAGGCGGCTGCAGCAGTGCGGAGGCGCTGTGGCCCGAGCATCTCGGCCGTCAGCCCGAAGGCCGCGATGCGCTCCGGCAGCGGCAGCCCGCGTGCCAGCGCGGCGCAGGCTTCGCCCATCGCCGCCGAGGTCTGGATGCCGTAGCCGCCTTGCGCCGCCACCCAGAAGAAGCCGGGTGCATCGGGCTCGAAGCCGCCGACGAGGTCGCCGTCGGCCACGAAGGAACGCAGCCCGGCCCAGGTGCGGGTGGGGCGGCGGATGGTGAGCGTGGTCGCTTCCTCGATGCGGTGGATCGCGAAGGCGATGTCCAGCTCCTCGGGCTGCACGTCCTGCGGCTCGACCGGATCGGCGTTGGCCGGCGAGCCGAGCAGCATGCCGGCGTCGGGCTTGATGTACCAGCCTTCGTCGGCGCCGAAGACCATGGGCCAGTGGGCGACGCTGCTGCCTTCGGGCGGCGCGAAGATGAAGGCCGAACGCCGGCGCGGCTCGATGCCGATGGGCCGTACGCCCGCCAGCTCCGCGATGGTGTCGACCCAGGCACCCGCGGCGTTGAGCACCACCGGCGCTTCATAGACGTTGCCGCCGGCCGTCACGCGCCAGTTGTCGCCGGTGCGTTCGATCGCAGTCACGCTGGCATCGCACACCAGCTTGCCACCGGCCTGCCGCATGCCGCGCAGGTAGCCCTGGTGGATCGCGTGCACATCCATGTCGGCCGCGTCGGGCTCGTACACGGCGCCTGCCACCT
Organism: Variovorax sp. P4_B10; assembly: GCF_056402375.1. Lineage (NCBI taxonomy): Bacteria > Pseudomonadati > Pseudomonadota > Betaproteobacteria > Burkholderiales > Comamonadaceae > Variovorax > Variovorax sp. P4_B10. The sequence goes on from NZ_JBFUHN010000006.1 coordinate 135,496, forward strand.
GCTCGGGCCGCAGGACCGGCACCATCTCGCGTGCCTCTTCGCTGCTGAGCCGCTGCGCGCCCGTGTCCATGGCGCGCAGCACCTCCCAGTGCGCTTCGAGCTCCGTCATGTGTTCCGCGCTGGCGACCATCATCGCGCCGCGCGGCGTGAGCAGCGGGTGTTCGGCAAAGCCCTCGGGCGGGTGTTGAAGGAAGGCTCGGCTCGCCATGGTGAGGGCGCGCACCTGCGGCGTGCCGTAGCTTTCCATGAAGAGCGCGGCCGAGCGGCCGGTGGAGTGATAGCCCGGCTGGGCTTCGCGTTCGAGCAGGATCACACGGGCATGCGGCGCGAGCCAATGGGCCACCGAAGCCCCGGCAATGCCGCCGCCAATCACAAGGTAGTCGGCCCCGACGGGCGTTGGTGTGTTGGAAGTCATCGGCGAAAAGTGTAGGAAGAAATTTGCGGATACGCAAATTAATTCAGGGCCACCAAGGGGAAACCATGGTGCACCGCATCGGTGAAATTTGCGTCAACGCAATTTGCGTATACGCAATTTCCGGGCCCGAGTCACGCGGGTTGGCATGGATGGCGCGCACTGCACTGGCAGAATCACGATGCACCACAAAGAGAGAGCCAAGCGTGAATCCACACACAGGGACCAAGCCGGGGACGAAGCCGAAGGACGAGCCGCCCACGCTGGACCGCACCACGTTCGGTCACCGCCTGCGCACCGCGCGCAAGCGTTTCGGCTGGACGCTGGCGCAGCTCGCCGAGCGCTCGGGCGTGTCGATCACCACCATCTCGCGCGCGGAGCGCGGCCAGCTCGCGCTGGGCTACGAGAACTTCACCGCACTGGGCCGCGCGCTGGAGATGGACATGAATGCGATGTTCGCGGGTGCCGGCGTCAAGCCCGCGCAGCTCGACGGGCCGGTGGTCACGCGCGCGGGCAAGGGTGTGGTCTATCGCGGCCTTTCGATCGCCTACGAATTCCTGGGCACCACGGCGGCCGGCAAGCAGATGAGCCCCATCGTCGGTACGGTGCATGCGCGGCGCATCCACGGTCCGGAAGACTTCGTGCGGCACACGGGCGAGGAGTTCGCCTATGTGCTGTCGGGCGAGATCGAGGTGCACTTCGACAACGGCGAGGTGGTGCATCTCGCGCGCGGCGACTCGCTGTACTTCGACAGCCGCATGGGGCATGCGTATGTGAGCGTGAGCCGGCAGCTTGCGAAGATCATCGGCATGACGATGGGCGAGAGCGGGCACATGAAATCCGCGCGCGAAGCACCGTCGCTGAAGCCGGCGCGCAAGGTTGCGGCGGCGAAGAAAACCGGGCGCGGCGGCAAGGGCTGAAGGGGCGATTCGCGTCCCGGGCGCGCTCTGCTGGCTGCCTGCTGCGCGCCCGGCCGTCACGCCATCGGGTGTTGCGCCACGGCCCACCCGCGCTTGCCGACATTGCCGTTACTTAAGATAATGCATTTAACGTTGAGTTACATTTGCGAATTGCCGCTATCCCCTCTGTTTTGAGAGGAGGGTTGCCATTTGCCGGGCGGTGCGACCACGGCAGCCGGCTCGCTGTTCGCTCCATTTCTCGACATGCGGCATGCCGCCAAGCCCGGTCTTTCGTCTTTGAAAATCGATGATGCGTTTTCTACTTTTCGCTCTCCCGTCTCTTGCCCTTTTTCCGCCGATCCCATCGAGCGGGTCGGGCAAGGCGCGAGCGACGCGGTCGCGGGTCCGTTCGGCTTGAGTGCGCGCCGCGTCCGTGCCGTGGGCTTGAGCCTGCTTGCGGCCAGCGCCTTCGGCATGGCCCATGCGCAAAACGCGATCAAGGCGGTTGCGGGTTCGATGCAACAGGGTGTCGAGGTCATCCAGATCGATCTGGCACAGCCGCTCGCCGCCGTACCCAGCGGGTTTTCGGTTCAGAGCCCCGCGCGTATCGCACTCGACTTTCCTGGCGCCACCAACGATGTGGGGCGCACCGCCGTCGAAGTGAATCAACCCAACCTGCGCTCGATCAACGTGGTCCAGGCAGGCGAGCGCAGCCGGGTGGTTTTGAATCTCCGGCAGCCGACGCTCTACACGGCAGAGATACAGGGCAGGTCGCTGCGGGTCACCCTTCAGGCGGTTGCCCAGACACGGCCCACAGAGGCTCCCGCACCGGCCAGAGCCGCGGCGGCGCCCGGTCGCAGCGAGCCGATCACGCTGAACTTCTACGAAGCCGACATCGAGGCCGTGGCGCGCACCATGGCGGTGATCACGGGGCGTGATGTGGTGGTCGATCCGAGCGTCAAGGGCACGATGAACCTCTTCACCGACCGCCCGGTCCAGCCGACGGCCGCCTTCGATCAGTTCGCCGCGGCCTTGCGTCTGCAGAGCTTCGCGGTGGTGGAGGCCGGCGGCCTCTACAAGGTGGTGCCCGAGGCCAGCGCCAGGCTGCTGAGCAACACGGTCAACACGTCGATCGGCGCCATGTCGTCGTCGGGCAGCAACCAGGTCGTCACGCAGATCTTCAGGCTCAACTACGAGTCGCCGAGCAGCCTCTTGCCGGTGCTGCGCCCGCTGATTTCACCGAACAGCGCCGTCAACCTGAGCCCGGGCAACAACTCGCTCGTGATCACCGACTACGCCGACAACATGCGTCGGCTCGCGCGCATCATCGCGGCGCTCGACGTGCCCAATGCGTCCGACATCGAGATCATCCAGCTCAGGCACGCGATCGCCACCGACCTGATCCCGCTGGTGCAGCGGATGATCGACGGCGGTGGCTCGGGCGCGGCGACACCGGCTGCAGCAGGTGTCGCAGACACATCGTTTCGCACCACGCTGCTGGCCGATCCGCGCAGCAACTCGGTGCTCATGCGCGCGGCCAATCCTGCACGGGTGCAGCTGGTGCGCACGCTGGTCGACAAGCTCGACCGCGCACCCGCCGAGACCAGCAACGGCGCGGCCGGCAACATCTACGTGGTCTACCTGAAGAACGCCGATGCGGTGCGCCTGGCGGCCACGCTGCGCGCCGCGATGGCGGCGAACCAGCAGTCCACGGCGCCGGGTGCTTCGGGCGCCGCCGGCAACAGTCCTGTAGCGCAGCAGGCCACGCAGAACAGCATGAACGGGCAAGGTGGCTCGGCCGGCGCCAATGCGCCGCTGAACAACGCCAACCAGCCCTCGACCGGCGGCCAGATCCAGGCCGATCCGTCGACCAACTCGCTGATCATCACGGCGCC